>JACDHQ010000206.1 GCA_013820975.1 Gemmatimonadaceae bacterium | reverse complement strand
AATGCAGTCCAGGGGAGGGCCAGCGCATTCGCGCCGCGCTCGATGGCCGCGCGGACGCGCGGCTCCAGCGTGCCCAGGCCGCCGATGTGGTCGTGCGGCGGGATCGATGCGGGATCGAAACCGCGCACTGCGAGGCGCGCGTTGCCGTACAGCACCGCGAACGCCACCACCCCCGCCACCGCCCCGGTCGCCCATTGCGCGGCGATCTTCGTGAGGAACACGCGCTCGAACCCGATCTCGCGGAACCAGAGCCAGTCAGCCAGGCGCATGGTGAGCGCCGGAAGGAGCACGACGGCGAGGAACAGGAGCACCACGAACCCGATCCGGCGTCGCGTCCGGGGGCCCGACGGGAACGAGGGCTGCGTCGGCCACTGCGGGCGGATTCCCGCCTCGCGAAGGTGGCGGATGAACGGGTCTTCGCCGTGCGGACGGTCACTCATTGGGCAAGCCGATTCAGGAGGGAGGGGCGCCTGCGACGGCGGCGCGAACTCCCCGCCAACATATCGCCTGCCTGCTCGCCTAGCAGCACTTCGCGCTCGCGCGCGAGGACGCATCTGTAGAAACGGCTGACCGAAGGACCGTCGCGGCCGCCTGAACGGTAGTCTACGTTCTCGTAAGCTACTGTGGCGCTTACCTTTACGGTTGGTTTTTCTCTGGCGCCACGGCACCGTGAACATTACGTTTACAGGCTGCCCCCGCTCTACCCCACCATCACGACGCATCGCCCGCGCGCCCACAACCGCCGGCGGCCGTCACCAGGAGTCCACACCAGATGAAGCGTTCGGTTCTCGTCGCCCTGACGGGCGCACTCGGCCTTGCCGCGTGCTCCGATCGTATGCCGCTCACCCCCTCCGCAGCGCCGGAAATCTCCGTCGCCCACTCCATCGCCGCCGAGGCCCGCACGCTGGTCCCCGGCGAGGACTTCGTCGCCGGACAGCTCATCGTCCGCTTCCGTCCCGGCGCCGCCCGGTCGGAGATCGCCGAGGCGCACCGCGCTCGCAAGAAGGCCGACATGCTGCTCAGCCGCACCGAGATCCTCGAGGTCCCGGTCGGTGAGGAGCTGGCAACCGCCGCGAAGCTCTCGAAGAACCCGAACATCGAGTTCGCCGAGCCCGATTACATTGCGCGCCTTGCGCCGTGCGAGCTCTCGAACAGCTGCCTGTTTCCTGACGGGCAGTTCTTCCACTACAAGTGGGACCTGAACAACACCGGCGTCGTCAACGGCCAGACCGGCGCGAAGCAGGATGCGGACATCGATTGGGTCGAAGCCTTCGACCACCTCGGCGCCGGCTTTGCCGGCTCGGCGGTCATCGGGATCCTCGACACCGGCATCCGGCCGACGCATCAGGCATTCACCGGCAAGATCCTCGGCGGGCGGCGGTTCATCGTTGACGGCCTGCCGGTGACCAATTACACCGACGACCACAGCCACGGCACCCACGTCGCTGCCATCGCTGCCTCGCGCGGCGGGGCGGCGGTGCCGGGCGTCGCGTACGGCGCCAACATCAAGCTGCTCGTCGGCAAGGTCTGCAACTCGGCGGGCAGCTGCCCGTCATCGTCGACCGCGAACGGGATCATCTGGGCGGCGGACAACGGCGCCAACGTCATCAACATGAGCCTCGGCAGCTTCGGCGGAAATCCCGACGGCACCGGCTCGGCGGCGCAGCAGGCTGCGCTGCAGTACGCCGCGGCGAAGAACGTCCTCTCCGTCTGCGCCACCGGCAACGACGACAACAAGCCGAACGGCTACACCGGCGGCGTCGGCTACCCTGCGCGCTTCCCAGAGTGCATGGCGGTGGGCGCGACGAACTGGAACGACGCCAAGGCGAGCTACTCCAACTACGGCCCGCAGATCGAGATCTCCGCACCGGGTGGCGACGGCAATCCCCTGAACACCGGGAACAGCCTCATCCTCGCCGCGGTGCACACCAGCGACGGCAGTTACAACTGGAAGGCCGGCACGTCGATGGCGACGCCGCAGGTGGCCGGTCTCGCCGCGCTGCTTTACGCGACGGGAATGACCGACGCCAACGCCATCCGCCAGCGCATGATCGAGACGGTCGATGACGTCGAGGCGCAAGGCTGGGATGCCCGCACCGGTGCGGGGCGCATCAACGTCTACCGTGCGATCACCGGCCTCGATGCGGATGCGCCGCCGGTCGTGGAGACCGACGCCGTCTACATGGGCAGCAAGGGCCAGCCGGTGCCGTTCGATGGCAGCGGATCGTTCGACCCGAATGGCAAGGGCGTCACCTTTGCCTGGGACTTCGGCGATCCCACGTCATCGGCGAACACGTCGAGCTCCGCGCAGGCCACGCATACCTACATGCGCGCCGGCCACTATACGGTGAAGCTCACGGTTACCGACGCGGCGGGCTTCTCGACGACTGCCACGTCGATTGCAGCGATCCCGAACATCGTACCGGCGATCGCGTCATTCGCGGGTGCGACGCTGCTGCAGGGTGAGCTGTTCTCTGCGTCGGGCTCGTTCGCCGATGCGGATCCCGACACGTGGACCGCGACGGTGAGCTATGGCGACAGTGGCGCGCAGGCGCTTGCGCTTTCCGGCAGGACGTTCACGCTGAGCCACCGCTACATGGCGGCCGGTGCGCACTCGGTGGTCGTCACGGTGAGCGACGATGACAACGGCACCGGTTCACAGACTGCGCTCGTCCGGGTGCTGGCGCCGCACGAGGGCATCGAGACCACGCTGATTGCCGTGATCGGCGTCGGTGCGGGTACCGCCGGCCTGGGGCGCGGCAACGTCGAGGCGCTCAAGGCGCCGCTCTCGGCCTCGATCGCTGCGCTCGACCGTGGCAACACCACGGCGGCGGTCGCGCAGCTGAATGCGTTCAAGCACCAGGTCGATGCGTTGCAGCGGGGCGGGAAGCTTACCGCGGCGTCGGCACAGGATCTGGCCGCACGCGCGGATCGCATCATCGCCAGCATGCAGCGGTAGGCGCCCGCGGGCAGGTTCGTTGGGCGTGTGGATGCGGGGGTGCCGGGCAGGATCGGCACCCCCGCATTTGCATTCCGCGGTGCTCCGGCTGGGGCTCCGCGCCGCGCCGGCGCAGTGCGGGGGGCTCGCAACCCGCGCGTCCCCGTTTCCAGGCTGGGCGCGAGTCTCTCGGAACCGATCGCCGTAGGGACGGGCATGAAGCGGGACGGCGCCCTTCACCTATCAGCGACGTCAATATCCCGGTAAAGTTCGCCGGTCGCGTGCCCGTGGATGCATGGGGGGACGCCACACCGTGGGAACGCGCGACGGCCTCGCCTCCCCGGCCGAAGTGCGTGGCAATGCCGGCCTCCTCCCCGCGCACACGCGATGGATCTGGATCGAAGGCGGCAATCATTTCCAGTTCGGATGGTACGGATTTCAGCCCCGAGGATCGGCGGGCGCACATCGCCGCTTCAATTCAGCAGGCAATGATGATCGAGGCCGTCCTGGACCTCCTGCATGCGGTCGACATCACCACTGCCGATTCGCACGGGGTGAATCAGCGCCGCTCCGCCAGGTAGGGCTGGATGTCCACGAGCTCGAGGTGCTCTGCCTCGCGGACGAACTCCCGCAGCAGCTTGCCGTGCCCCGCCCCGTAGATCACGAGGATGCGGTCGCCCGGCTCGGCGATCCGCGCGAGGTTGGCGAAGATCTTGAGGTTGCGCTCGTATCGCTTTGCGACCACGTCCGCCCACCCGCTTCCGACGCGTGCCATCTCGAGATACTTGGAGTGCAGCGCGTCGAACGCGGGCGAGTTCTGCCGCCGGTACGTCTCGAGCAGGGGGAGCTGCGGCACGCTGTCGTTGGCCGCCTGCATCTGCGCGACGAAGCGCCGGACGCCGCCGACGAACGCGGTGTCGCCGTGCTGCGCCGCCCACTGCACGACTCCCTGGATGTCCTCGTCGAGCTGATGATCGATCGCGTACAGGCGCCGGTGCTGCAGCCGCTGCGCGAGCCGGGCGGCGATCTGGTCCACCTCGTTGCGCCCGAGCGTCGCCCCGCCGCCAAGGAACTGACGGTAGCGGGCATTGAGCGCGGCATCGGCCGCAGATTGCACCTCGACGGCGATCTTCGTCGGCCGGAACGCGGCCAGTCGGTCGACGAGCTCCGCGACCTCGCGCTGGCGCGCGGGTGAAAGGATGTCATCCTCGGCTGCGCCGATGAAGTCACCGCTGCCGCCGAGATGGTGCGTCCCGAGGATGAGCACCTGCGGCGTGGATGATCGGGTCGTGTCTTGCACGACCTGGTGGCTGGGCGCGCCACCGAAGCATGCGCCGAGCAGGGCAAGGACAAGCGCGGCAGAGGAACGCGCGAGCGGTCCGGCGTGGGACAGCATGTGGTGGCTCCAGTGGAGGATTCGGGACCGTGGGTGGCAGGCTGTACGGTCGTCGGGCCGCATGGTTTCAAGCTGAGGCGCGTCCTTGGCAAGGCGACGGTGGTGATCCGGCCGACGATTCGCCGCGGGCAGACCGTCCGCGCCCTCGTCACGGCTCGCCTGGCCCAGGCGCCCGGAGCAGCGTGACAGGGGTTCCCGCCCCGTGAATCACCATCGCCCGCCGGTCGCCCGCTCCTTCCAGGCACATGCGGGCGCTCCGCGCCGTCGTGGCGTTGAAGCTCGCGACGCACCGGGCGGATACCCCGCGGAACCCGGCGCCGAGTGGCGCGTCGATCGTGCCGTAGTCGATCACGGAGCGGGTGGTATCCCAGATGAATTCCCTGTGGGTCGTTCCGCGCGCAAAGTGCAGCTCGAGCAACGTGGTTGCCGGGAACGGTGCGGTGAGGGCGCCAGACGCCCGGGTGCCAACGACCCGCGCGCCGCCATACGCTCCGAGCGTGCTGTCACGCCGTTGCCAGAACGTCGCCTCGCTGCGGGCGACGTCGGCGGATGACATGCCGCGCCCGATGAATGCGGCCAGCGCGTCGTATTGTCCGGCGCGACTGAGCCGTGCGAACTCGCGCGCCCGCGCATTGAGCGAATCGAGGACCCGGTCGGTCCGCCACGTGCCCATGTCGACGAACGCGAAGGCGCCCTGGCCCTGCGCCCCGACCTCGAGGGCATCGCGGCCCGGGTGGACCACAAGCATGTTCTCGCCGCTCCCATCGGCATACACACCTGCCCACTCGCGCGCGACTGCAGGCGACAGCGGGTGCGTCGCCGGGGGCAGCGCAACCG
>JACDHQ010000205.1 GCA_013820975.1 Gemmatimonadaceae bacterium | reverse complement strand
CCTCGGGGTCAAGCGCGTGCACGTGCGCGTGCAGGGACATGGCTCGGGGAGTGAGTCGGCCATCCAGGCGCTGGCGTCGGCCGGGCTCCAGGTGAAGTCCATCAGGGACGTCACCCCGATCCCGCACAACGGCTGCCGTCCTCCCAAGCGTCGGAGAGTTTAACAGATGGGCCGCTATACAGGACCAAGCTGCAGGCAGTGCCGCCGCGAGGGGACCAAGCTCTTCCTCAAGGCCACCAAGTGCTTCACCGAGAAGTGCCCCGTCGAGCGCCGGCCGTACGCGCCGGGCCAGCATGGCCAGGCGACGGCGCGCCGCCGCAAGGCGTCGGAGTACTCCAAGCAGCTGCGCGAGAAGCAGAAGATCAAGCGCATTTACGGCGTGAGCGAGGGGCAGTTCCGCACCACCTACGCGAAGATCCAGTCGCTGCCGGGCATGCCGGGCCACAACCTGCTCGCCGCGCTCGAAAGCCGCCTCGACAACATCGTGTACCGCATGGGCTTCGCCGGCAGCCGCAAGGCTGCGCGCCAGCTCATCCGGCACCGCCACCTCGAGGTGAACGGCAAGATCGTCGATGTGCCGAGCTTCGTCGTGCTGCCGGGCCAGGAGGTTCGCCTCCGCACCGCGTCGCGCGAACTCGTTGGCGTCACCGCGGCGATGGACCAGGCATCGCTCGGCGCGCCGCTCTCGTGGCTCGCCGTCGATCGCGACACCTTCAGCGGCCGGATGCTCGAGCGGCCCCAGCGGGCCTCGATTCCGATTGCCGCCCAGGAACAGCTGGTCGTCGAGCTCTATTCGAAGTAACGACCTGGTCGGCCTGCCACCGCAGTCCGGCCGAGGCGCAGGGAGTGTCCGCGGGCACGGCCGAAGGCCATGTCCGCGTTCAAATGAGATGGATCAGCGCCCCAGGCGCTGAGCAATGGATCAGCGCCCCAGGCGCTGAGCAATGGACATGACGAGGCTCTACCCCTCGTACGAGCTTGCCGCGCGGTAGAGGCGAGGCAGGGCGTAACCACCAAGGGACCATGGCAAACACGATCGATCTCCGCGGACTCGTCCGCCCGGCGCTCGTAGAAGCGACGAAGCGTGACGACAACCCGAACGTCGCTGAGTTCCGGCTCCAGCCGCTCGAGCGTGGCTTCGGCCACACGCTCGGCAACTCGATGCGCCGCATGCTGCTGTCGTCGCTCCGCGGCGCCGCCGTCTGGGGCTTCCGCATCGATGGCGTCGTGCACGAGCACCAGACCATCACCGGCGTCGTCGAGGACGTGCACCAGATCATCGGCAACCTGAAGACGCTGACGCTGGCCCTCGACAACGACGTGGAGGAGACGGTCCTCCGCATCTCGAAGTCCACGGCCGGCCCGGTGACCGCGGCCGACATCGGCATCGCCGCCGGCGCGCACGTCATCGACCCGTCGCAGCACCTGTTCACGCTCCAGGACGACCGCGACATCACGGTCGAGCTGTACGTCAACAAGGGGCGCGGCTACGTCGAGAGCGACCTGCACCCGATGGATCGCGGGCTGCCGGTCGACCTCGTCCGCATCGACTCGATCTACAACCCGGTCCGCCGCGCGAACTTCAGCGTCTCCGAGACGCGTGTCGGGCAGCGCACTGACTACGACCGCCTCACGCTGACGGTCGAGACGAATGGCACCATCACGCCGGAAGAGGCGGTGAGCTACGCCGCGGCGCTCGCGCAGACGCACTTCCAGTACTTCGCCGAGTTCGGCTCGCACTCGTCCGCGCCCCTCGGGGCCGGCGGCGACGTCCCGGGCGGCGATGCCGGGCGCCTCTCGCAGGTGCTCAAGACCCCGATCGACGATCTCGAGCTGTCGGTCCGGTCGGTCAACTCGCTCAAGAACTCGAGCATCCGGACGCTCGCCGATCTCGTGCGCCAGACCGAGAACCAGATCCTGCAGGTGAAGAATTTCGGCAAGAAGTCGCTCCAGGAGATCGCCGATCTCCTCGAGCGCGAAGGTTTGAACTTCGGGATGCGGTTTGAGGAGAACGGCGACGGTGTGCGAGTGCTCGATTGGGGCACGCCACCGAGCCGGGCTGCCGCTGCGGCGCCCGACGACGACGAGGAGTAACCCATGCGTCACCGCAAGGCCGGCCGGCAGCTGCGCCGGACAAGCGAGCAGAAGCTCGCACTTATGCGCAACCTGGCATCATCGCTCATCGAGCACGGTGCCATCGAGACGACCGAGGCGAAAGCCAAGGAGCTGCGCCCGTTCGTCGAGAAGCTGATCACGAAGGCGAAGGAAGGCACGCTCCACTCGCGCCGGCTGGCCGGACGGCACATCCAGAAGCGCGAGACCGCGGACAAGCTCTTCCAGGAAGTCGGCCCGCGCTACGCGAAGCGGCCCGGTGGGTACACGCGCATCCTGAAGACCGGCTTCCGCAAGGGAGACGGGGCCGACATGGCGCGCATCGAGCTGATCGAGGGCTGAGACCATGGCAATCCAACGCAACCGCTGCTTCTCGTGTGACAAGGGCGTCGCCTTTGGCAACAACGTGTCGCACGCGAACAACAAGACGCGCCGCACCTGGAAGCCCAACCTCCAGGTCATGCGCACGCTCGTCGATGGGAAGATCACGAAGGTGAAGGTGTGCACCCGCTGCATGGCCGCCGGCAAGGTGAAGCGCGCCGCACGGGGGGTGTCGGCCGCGTGACCCTGGCGTCCGACGCGCTGTGAAGCGCCGCGACCCGTAGAAAGGGAGCTCTTCGGGGGCTCCCTTTTTCACACCCACCACGA
Source organism: Gemmatimonadaceae bacterium (assembly GCA_013820975.1). Taxonomy (GTDB): domain Bacteria; phylum Gemmatimonadota; class Gemmatimonadetes; order Gemmatimonadales; family Gemmatimonadaceae; genus JACDHQ01. The sequence goes on along the minus strand of JACDHQ010000205.1, from coordinate 2,411 downwards.
TCATGGCTACTGCGCTCATCACCGGCATCACCGGGCAGGACGGATCCTACCTCGCCGAGCACCTGCTCGACAAGGGCTATCGCGTCGTCGGCGTCGTGCGACGCAGCTCGACGACCCCGTACGAGCGGATCGCGCACCTCGTCGACCGCATCGAGCTCGCCTCGGCCGACCTGCTCGACCAGACGTCGCTGACCGATGTCGTCGGCGACACGCAGCCCGACGAGATCTACAACCTCGCCGCGCAGAGCTTCGTCCAGACGTCATGGAACCAGCCGGTGCTGACGGGTGAGTTCACCGCACTCGGGGTGACGCGGATGCTCGAGGCGATGCGGAAGGCCGCGCCGAAGGCACGCTTCTACCAGGCCAGCTCGAGCGAGCAGTTCGGCAAGGTCATCGAGACGCCGCAGCGGGAATCGACGCCCTTCTACCCGCGCAGTCCGTACGGGGTGGCGAAGGTCTACGGCCACTGGATCACCGTCAATTACCGCGAGAGCTTCAACCTCTACGCGGTCTCCGGGATCCTGTTCAATCATGAGAGCCCGCGACGCGGCCTCGAGTTCGTGACGCGCAAGGTCACCGACGCGGTGGCGCGCATCAAGCTCGGCAAGGCGAGCGAGCTGCGCCTCGGCAATCTCGAGGCGCGTCGCGACTGGGGTTTCGCCGGTGACTACGTCGATGCGATGTGGCGGATGCTGCAGCAGGACGAGCCCGACGACTACGTCATCGGCACGGGCGAGACCAATTCCGTCGAGCAGTTGTGCGCGGCGGCGTTCGGCGCCGTGGACCTCGACTGGCGGGAGTACGTGAAGCAGGACCCGAAGTTCTTTCGGCCGGCGGAGGTGGACCTGCTCGTGGCTGATCCGTCAAAGGCGAGGTCGCAACTCGGCTGGGAGCCGAAGGTGGACTTCGAGTCGCTCGTGCGGATGATGGTGGACGCGGACCTCGCCCGGCACACGGCCCGCTGATGGGTCGTCGGGCGCTGGTGACAGGCGGCGCGGGGTTCGTCGGGCAGTGGCTCGGCCGCGCACTCCTCACCCGGGGCTATGCGGTGACCTCGGTGAGCCAGACTGCCCGCCCGGCGCTCGACGTGCTCGCCACGGTGGAGCGCGACGCCATTCGCTGGCTCGCCGACGATATCCGCCACGGGGAGCGCTTGCGGACGGCGCTCGCCGAGGACCGGCCCGACGTGATCTTCCATCTGGCCGCCGTCAGCTATGTGCCGGCCGCGCAGGATTCGCCCCTGCTCGCCTACGACGTGAACGTGCTCGGCTTCGCCCGCCTGCTGGCGCACGTCCGGTCGCTTCGCACCGCCGGCAGCTTCGACCCGGTGATCGTCGTGGTCGGGAGCGGGGAGCAGTATGGGCGCCACGACGCGGCAGAGTTGCCGCTCGCCGAGGACGCGGTCCAGCGCCCCCTCACCGTGTACGCCGCGACGAAGGCGGCCCAGGAGACGATCGCGCTCCAGGCGGCACGAGGAGAGGGGATGCGGATCATCGCAACGCGCAGCTTCAACCACTCGGGAGCGGGCCACGCGCCGAACTTCCTGCTGCCGGCCCTCGTTCGCCGGGCGGCGCAGCTGCCTGCGACCGGAGGAAGCCTGCCGCTCGGCAACGATTTCGTGACCCGGGATTTTCTCCACGTGGCCGACGTGGCGGAGGCGTACTGCCTGCTCGCCGAGCGCGGCGAGGCGGGCGAGGCCTACAATGTCGCCAGCGGGGAGGGGGTCACCGTCCGCGCACTCGCCGAGCGCGTCTTGCAGCGACTCGGTGTGTCTGCCGAGATTGTCACGGACCCGGCGCTCGTGCGGCCGGTTGACGTTCCGGCGCTCGTTGGCTCGCCGGCAAAGCTGTCGGCAGCGACCGGCTGGCGGGCGAGCCAGACACGCGACGCCATCATCGATGATCTGATCCGCACCGCCGGAAGCGTTCATGCCGCGTCGTAACGACATTCACAAGATCCTCGTGATCGGCTCGGGGCCGATCGTCATCGGCCAGGGGGCGGAGTTCGACTACTCCGGGACGCAGGCGACGAAGGCGCTGCGCGAGGAGGGGTACCAAGTCGTGCTGGTGAATTCGAACCCGGCCACGATCATGACCGACCCCGAGATGGCCGACCGCACGTACATCGAGCCGGTCACGCCCGAGGTGGTCGAGCAGATCATCATCAGGGAGCGCCCCGACGCGCTGCTGCCGACGATGGGCGGGCAGACTGCGCTCAACGTCGCGATGGCGCTGGCCGAGAACGGGGTGCTGGCAGCCCACGGCGTGGAACTGATCGGGGCGAATGCGCGTGCAATCGCGATTGCGGAGGACCGGAAGCTGTTCAATGAGGCGATGGGACGCATCGGCCTCCAGGTGGCGGAGGGCGCGATCGCGACGACGTTCGACGAGGCGCTGGCCACCGTCGAGGTG
>JACDHQ010000204.1 GCA_013820975.1 Gemmatimonadaceae bacterium | reverse complement strand
CCATCCGCTCGGCATCGGCCATCAGCGTTCCCGCAGGGATCACCACCGCATTCCGGAGGGGCACGGCGTCGGATTCCCTGTCGCGCGTTCCCCCGCCCCTCTCCTGGTGCACCCCCCCGGAGATGGGCGCCGGCACGGCGGCGATGGGCATCCCGCCTCCATTGAAGCTGCCGATCGATCCGGCGGGGTCGAGTACCGGCACCCTCGCCGGCGCGTCGTACGGCACCTCGCCCAGCCAGCCGTCGGCGCGGCGGGCGCGATCGTCGTCCTGGCGGCGGCGCAGCTCCTCCACCTGCAGCTTCAGCTCGAGCAGGCTCCGCACGATGAACTCGAGCTCGCGCCCCTCCGCCCCCGCCGCCTGCCGGGTGAGGTGGCCGACGGGCACGGGGAGGTTCCGGTTGCGGGCCACGAGGCCCTCCCCCGCTCGGAGGTGCGCTGGCAGGTCGTCGGGCCTGATCTCGCGGCCCGGCGAGAGCACCACCATGCTCTCCACAAGGTTGCGCAGCTCGCGGACGTTTCCCGGCCACGGGTAGCGCACCAGGTAGCCCATCGCGTCCGCGCTCACGCCGTGGAAGGGGCGGTCGTGCTGCGCCGTGAGCGCCTGGATGAAGGTGCGCACGAGGAGCGGGATGTCCTCGCGTCGCTCCCGCAGCGGCGGCAGGTAGATGCGCAACACGTTCAGCCGGTAGAACAGGTCCGAGCGGAAGGTGCCCTCCTCGACGTGCTCGCGCAGCGGGCGGTTGGTGGCGGCGATGACCCGCACATCCACCGCAATCGGCTTGACACCACCCAGCCGAGTAACCTCGCGCTCCTCGAGCACGCGGAGGAGCTTCACCTGCGTCGCCGTGGGGATCTCGCCGATCTCGTCGAGGAAGATCGTCCCCTCGTGCGCGAGCTCGAACCGCCCGAGGCGGCGCTCCGCTGCGCCGGTGAACGCCCCCTTCTCATGACCGAACAATTCGCTCTCGAGGAGCGTCTCGGGGAGGGCGCCGACGTTCACGGCGATGAACGGCGTGTTGCGCCGCGGGCTGTACGTGCGGATGGCGCGCGCGACGAGCTCCTTGCCCGTGCCGCTCTCCCCCTCGATCAGGACGGTACTCGTGACCGGCGCCATCTGCTCGATCATCACCAGCACTTCCTGCATGGCGTGACTCTCGCCGATCAACCCTGTCGCCTGCTGCATGCGACGTCGCTCGAGGAGCCGGCGGATCGCCGCCGCGGCTTCCTCCACCTGCAGCGGCTTCGCGTACACGTCGGTGTAGCCGTGCGCACGCATCCGGTCGTGCAGTGCCTCGTCGTCCGACTCCGCCACGGCGATGCACGCGCGGGCCTCCCACAGCTGCTCGCGGACGAGCGCGAGTGTCGCGGGGTCGAGCAGCTCGCCGGTGAGCACCAGCACGTCCGGCCGCTCGCGGCGGATCGCTGCGCGGACGTCGTCCATCGGCGACACGAGCGCCGTCTCGATGCCGTCGCGCTCGAGGATCGCGTTGAGCCGCACGGCCGGCTCGAGATCCTGCATCGTCAGCAGCACCTTCATCAGGCCGCGCCCCCGCCAGGCGAGTGGTCGGTCGGCTCGTCGCGCAGCACCCGGACGGCATGGTCGAGTACCGGATCGAGCGCCGCCAGTGCATCAGCCACGCCTGACGGTGACCCTGGGAGGTTCACCACCAGCGTGCGTGCGCGCACGCCGGCGAGTCCGCGCGAGAGCGAGGCGCGGGGCGTACTCCGCATCCCGTACACGCGCAGCAGCTCGGCGATGCCCGGCGCCTCGCGCTCGAGCACCGCACGGGTCGCCTCGGGGGTGACGTCGCGCGGCGCGAGGCCCGTCCCGCCTGTCGTGAAGACGACATCGGCACGGTTGCCGTCGCACCAGTCGAGCAGCCGGCCGGCGATGTCGAGGCTGGCATCCGGCACGACATCGTGCCCAACGACCTCCGCACCTCGTGCAGACGCCCAGGCCACGATGGCGGCGCCCGAACGATCGTCGCGCGTGCCTGCTGCCACGGAGTCGGAGACGGTGAGCACTGCGATGCGCATGGCGTCGCGCTACTTGTGCGAGGCGTCCTTGTAGAACGGCGGCTTCACGACCGTCGCCGGCACCCGCTTGCCGCGGATCTCGATCTCGAACATCGTGCCCTCCTTCGCTCCCGCCAGCGGCAGGTAGCAGGTGCCGATGGGAATCCCGAGCGTTGGGCTCAGCGTCCCGCTGCACACGGTGCCGCTCGGCTGGCCCTCGTAGAACACCGGATACCCATGGCGCGGAAAGCTCCGCTCCGCCGTGGTAAACCCCACCAGGCGGCGCGGGATGCCCTGCTCCTTCTGGCGCAGCAGCGCGTCGCGGCCCGTGAACTCCCCCTTCTGCAGCTTGACGAGCCAGCCAAGCCCCGCCTCGAGCGGCGTCGTCGTGTCGTCGATGTCGTTACCGTAGAGCGCCATCCCCATCTCGAGCCGCAGCGAGTCGCGCGAGCCGAGTCCGCACGGCGTGATGCGCCCGGTGCCCATGAGCGCGTGCCAGAGCGCCTCGGAGTGCGCGATGTCGTGATACAGCTCGAAGCCATCCTCGCCGGTGTACCCGGTGCGCGACACCGTCATCTGCATCCCCGCCACCTGACCCTCGGCAAAGTGGTAGTACTCGATCGCCGGGAGGTCCACGTCCGTCAGCGCGGTGAGGATCGCTTCGGCCTGAGGTCCCTGCACCGCCAGCAGCCCGATGGCGTCGCTGATGTCCTCGATCGTGACGCCGAATTCCGCGGCGCGCGTCGAGATGTGCGCGAGATCCTTCTCGCGGTTCGACGCGTTCACCACCATCATCACATGATCGGCGAAGCGGTACACGAGGCAGTCATCGACGATCGTCCCGGTGTCGTACAGGATCGTCGAGTAGTGCACCTGCCCGATCGCGAGCTTCGCCACGTCGTTCGTGGTGACGGCATCGGCGAACGCGACGGCCCGCTCGCCACGGATGATGAACTCGCCCATGTGCGACACGTCGAACAGCCCGCACCCCTGGCGAACCGCCTGGTGCTCGGCGGTGATGCCGGTCGGGTACTGGACCGGCATCTCGTAGCCGGCGAATGGGACGATCTTGCCGCCGAGGGCGACGTGGAAGTCGTAGAAGGGCGTGCGCTTCAGGGCGTCGGGCATGTCAGTGTGGCTGGAGACCCTGACAAATATGGCGCACGGGGGGCCGATTCGCTCGTGCTGACGCGATCAGCGAACCGGTCGCTCCTGTTCCGCGCGTTGGGCCTTCGCGATCTCACGGGCGCCGATCATTCGCTCCTCGCCCATCTTCGGTGCCGATCCGGTCACGAACGACTTGGCCATCTCGAACAGGATGACCGGCGTTGGCCTCGTCTTCTTGAAGTAGATCACGCTGAGCGCCTCGACGAGCACCAGGGCCAGCCGCGGATCGTCCGGCCCTCCATTGCGTTTCCCGCCGTCGTCGGGAAACCAGATCTTCCAGTCCGGCTTGTACATCGCGTGGACGAGGTCGCGGTCCTGTGTGATGATGGCCTTTCCGCTCACGCTGACCCACTCGCGCGATTTGTTGTGGTAGAACCCGAGGTTCACGTGCGGGTCGCTCGCGAGCTCCTCGAGCTTGTTGGCTTCGATGTCGGTGACGAACCAGAGGTCGGTGCCGCTGGTGCGCTCCTGCACCTGCATGGGGCGCGTGACGAGGCGGTCATCGGGACGACGCGTGGTGAACAGGCACACGTCCATGTCGTCGATGAGCTTGTAGAGGTCGTCGAGCTTTTTTTCCGTCGAGACGCCGCTGTCGCGGTTGGCTTCGCTGACTTTGTCGGTCATGGCTCTGCAGTTCGGGATATGAAGTGGCACGGTCGTGCATCCACGTGGCAGGAGCCATGCCCTCGAACGCGGCGCTGCGCCAGTCACAACGGCTGCGGCCGCTCCGATGGGTGTCGTGCGCGCGCGTCCCGTTTCTTGCGTGCGCGTTTGCGCGAAGCACCTGTAGCTCAGGCTGCAACGTTCTGGTAGCCCAGGCTGCAACGTCCTGGAGCCGTTCTCATAACGACAGGAGGAAGCGATGACCCATGCACACACCCCTGGGGCTCCGGCCGCGATCGCCGTCCACCGGACCCACAAGCATCACCATGTGAGTTGGGGGGCCGTCTTCGCCGGATTCGTGATTGCGGTGAGCCTGCAGATGACGCTGACGATTCTCGGAGCGGCCATCGGGTTGACCGCGCTGGACGGCGCCGACAGCGGCCGCGCCTTCGGCATCGGCGCCGCCATCTGGGCGATCCTCGTGCCGCTCGTCACGCTCTATGTCGGCGGCATGGTCGCTGGGCGGATGTCGCACCTGCACAGCAACGGCGACGCACTCCTGCACGGGGCGCTCGTGTGGGCCCTGTCGCTGTTGCTCGCCGTATGGCTGCTCGGAAGCGGCGCCAGCCGCATTCTCGGCAGCACGCTGGACTTCGCAGGCAGTGCCGCGAGCGGCGCACTGGCAGGTGCCGGAGCGGCTATATCGCGTTCGGATGTCACGCCGGATGCCGCGCGGCAGGCGGCGGCCGAGCGGGGCATCACGGAGGACGAGGCACGTCGTCAGCTCCAGGATGCGCAGCAGCAGGCCGGCCAGGTGGCCGACCGTGTACAGGGTGCAGCTGCGGGCAGTGCGTGGGCAGCGCTCCTCGCCATCGGCCTTTCGCTCCTCGCCGCGGTCATGGGAGCGCGGTCCGGAGTCCACTCACCTGAGCTGGACCATCGAACCACCTGACGACTTCGACGCAGATGTGAAGGAAACGAGGAGCAATCGTCGCTGATTGCTCCTCGTTTCCATTCGTCGTGGCCCATCGGCTGCGGCTTCCGCGCCGCCCATCACCGGCTGCGGCTTACGCGCCGCCCATGATGATCGCCATGACCGCCTTCTGGACGTGAAGCCGGTTCTCCGCCTCGTCCCACACCCGGCTCTGCGGACCCTCGAGCACGTCCTCGCTGACCTCCTCGCCGCGGTGGGCAGGCAGGCAGTGCAGGAAGATGGCATCCTTGTCTGCCACGTCCATCACTGACGCGTCGACGGTGAATCCTGCGAAGTCACGCTCGCGCGTGGCCTGTTCCTCCTCCTGCCCCATGCTCGCCCACACGTCGGTGTTCACGACGTGCGCGCCCGCTGCGGCTTCCTTCGGGTCGCGCACCAGGCGCACCTTGGGATTGTCGC
>JACDHQ010000203.1 GCA_013820975.1 Gemmatimonadaceae bacterium | reverse complement strand
CACCCGCGACGCACCGGCGATCAGCCCGCGCGCCTCGGCCACCATCGCCGAGCACACCGTGCATGCCGCCGCGTGCTGCTCCACCGACGCCGCCGGCTCCGGCGCAAGCTGGCCGTCGAGCCAGGCGTGCACCACGCCCTCGTCGAGGTGCCCCGCCGCGTCGTAGATGCTCTCAGGATGCCACATCGGACCCACCTCCTGCGCCCGCGCGCAACGTCTCGTATGCCTCGACCAGCCGCCGGCGCGCGCGCGACAGCGTCGTTCCCACCGATCCGATCGACAGCTCCAGCGCCGCCGCGATCTCCCCGTAGTCCAGCCCTTCCTCGCGCATCAGCAGCGCCTCGCGGTCTCGCTCGGTGAGCTGCTCCAGCGCCGCGCGCGCCATCACGTTGTCGTCGCCGCGGTCCACCGGCAGCGGAACGATGTCCTCCTCCAGCGCCCGCGCATCCGCCACGAGCTGCTCGAGCCGCGCGCGGCGGCGGGCGTCCTTTCGCATCTCGTCCCGCACCAGGTTGGTCGCGACGGCGTAGAGCCATGACCGCGCGCTCGTGAGCTCCCCCTGCCGCAGCGCGCGCACGAACGTCTCCTGCGCGATCTCCTCCGCCCAGTCGCGGTCCCCAAGCCGCCGGGTCAGGTACCGGACGAGGCTCGAGTAATGTTCGTTGAACAACTGCTCGATAGTCATTGCATGGATAGAGGCGAAGCGGGCACCCATTACTAAACTGCTCGAGATCCGTGTCCGGCCGCGTGGCGGTGCACCACCGATTACTGAACTGCTCGAGATCCGTGTCCGGCCGCGTGGCGGTGCACCACCGATTACTGAACTGCTGGAGATCCCTGTCGGACCGCGTGGCGCTGCACCACCGATCACTGAACTGCTTGAGATCTGTGTCGGACCGCGTGGCGGTGCACCACCGATTACTGAACTGCTCGAGATCCGTGTCCGGCCGCGTGGCGGTGCACCACCGATTACTGAACTGCTGGAGATCCCTGTCGGACCGCCTGGCGGTGCACCACCGTATAAGAGCGCCGTCGTTCCGTAGTTCAATGAAACGCAAGTCCGAACAAGCTGATAGCCGATAGCCGATAGCCGATAGCTCTTTAGCGCAGCCCTTCTATCACCCGACTCAGCTCAGCACGCGAGAGCGTGCTGCGGCCACCCTCGGCCACCTCGAGCGCCACTCCCCGCCCGGCAACCAGCACCCGCTCGCCGAGGGACAGTGCCTCCTGGAGCGCGGGCAGTTCGCGAAGCAGCGCGAAGTACGCCTCGGAGTATGGTGCCACCTGGACCGTCGGCACACCAGCGGCGAACTGTGCGTCCGTCCAGCGGGCATCGGCATCGCGCCGGAACGACCGGCCCATCGCGCTGCGCATCTCGACGCCCGATTGCGACGTCTCCTGCATCGCCATGTCCACGGTGCGGGCCGAACGAAGCGCGGCGTCGCGGCGTGCCGACTCGAACTGCGCGGCTGCTGCGGTCGCTGCGGGCGGCGGAGCACCCTGGAGTGACTGGTCTCGCCCCCCGCGCGGGGTGACGGTCCCGGCGACACGGCCGGCCGCACCGCCGGCAACCCCGGTCACCACCATCCCCGGCTCGAGCACCAGGTATGACGTGAACTCGGTCGGAATCCCGAACCGTTCGCCAAGCTGGCGGATCTCGCTGTCGAGCTCCGCGGACCCGCTCTTCCGCTTCTCGGCGCTCAGCCACCCCACGCGCTGCGTGGCCCAGAGGCGCGCCACGAAGGCGTTCTCACGCTCACGCGCCGGAAAGTTCACTTCCTGCACCCAGCGCACCGGGCCGTCGGGCGAGGTTCCCTGGACGACGATCCGGCCACGCCCGCTCCCGGTGTAGCGGGAGAGGACGACGAGATCCTGCCCGGCGAAGATGTCGAGCGGCTGCACGGGATGCATCCGCGCGAGGCGCACTCCCTCAGCGGTGATGCGCACGTCGGTCAGCACGGGATCGACGAGCTGGCTCGCGACGAGCGAGACGGCATGTTCCACCGATTCCTCGGGCCGGACGAAGTGCGCAGTGCCGCCTGCTTCGAGCGCGAGCTGTTCGACGAGCACGGCGTTCACGTCGGCGCCGACGCCAAAGGTGAAGACACGCCGTCCCTGACGGATGCGGGCCGCCCGCTCCGCGATGCGCGTCGGATTGCGCTCGCCCGCGGTCGGCGCACCGTCGGTGAGGAACAGCACCACGCCAAGCCGCCCCGCGGCAGGGGCATTGCGCAGCGCGTCCTCGAGCGCACCCGAGATGTTCGTTCCCCCCTCGGCATCGAGCCCATCGATGTAGCGCTCGCCTGCGCGAACGTTGGCCGGGGTCGCCGCGACGAACGCGTCGCGGAAGCTGCGTGCATCGCTCGAGAAGTCGATGATGCGAAAACGGTCGTCGGCCCGCAGCGTGCCCAGCACCTGGCGGCCCGCCGCCTTCGCCTGCACGAGCTTGCGCCCGCTCATCGAGCCCGAGACGTCCACCACAAACGTGAAGTCGCGCGGCGTGCGGCGCGACTCGCGCATCGCCGGCGGCGCGACCGTCAGAAGTGCAAAGCCGTCCTCACCCGCCGGAGCGTGCGCGAGCAGCGTCATCGACGCCGTGGTGCCGCGACGCGAGGGGAGCAGGATCGTCACGTCGCCGCCGCGTCCCTGCACCGACACGCGTCGCAGCCCGCCGCGCTCGCTGACGTCCAGCTCGTGCGTCGGCGAGTAGGGGCGTCCATATTCGCTCCCGGCGGGATACGATAGCGTGAACGCAACCGGCGCCTGCCGGTCGCGGACGTCGGGACGGCTCACCTCGGCATCACGCGCATTGCGCGCCGGCATCGGCATCGGCATCGGCATCGGCACGGGCGCGTCGGTACCGCCGAGCCGGGTTCCGCGTGCGTAGTCGATGCGCACGGCGTCGCCCTCGCGGACGGCGACCGCCTGCAGTCGCACGACGACCTTCCGCTCCTCACCCGCGGTGAACGGGAAGATCCGCAGCCGGAGGAGTCCGTGGCCCATCCACTCGACGAGCGCCGGATCGCGCTGCTGCCGCACGATCGCTTCATAGACGCTCCGCGCCTGCTCGGCGCTCATCGTCTCGCCGGCCACCATCTCGCCGTCGATCGAGAGCTTGAGATCCTGGAACGCGGCGTTGCGCGGCAGCGGGAAGTAGTAGTCCGCCTCGCCGAGGGTGGAGCCTCGGTTGACGAATCGCTCCTCGATCTCGAAGTGGATGACCCGGCCGCGCAGCTCCGCCTTCACCTCGCTGCCGGTCCGGACGACCTGGGCCGGGAGGCACTCGACTGCCGGCCGGATCCCCGGCCTGGGTTGCGGAACGGGCCCGCATCGTGGAACGACCCAGCCCTGGGCCTGAACGGCCGCGGGAAGGAGGAGGGCGATGGCGAAGAGGAGGTGGCGCATGACGAGCTCCGAGTGCGGGTATGCACTGGAGACGCCCTCGGGCATTGGATCTTGCACACGGCAGAGTGGGGCGGGGCGGGATGAGGGGTGCGGGGTGCGGGAAGGACGCGGGAAACGACGTGGGGTCAGAGTCGGCGGGAATCGGTACCCGGTTGGCGGGAAAGGGATGAGGGATGAGGGGTGCGGTAACGACGCGGGAAACACGTGGGGTCAGAGTCGGCGGGAATCGGTACCTGAACGGTCGCGCCCGCCGTGGTTCGTTCCGTCGTTCCGTCCTCGCGCAGGTTGCGTCCTGTCGTCTCACGGTGGCGCCCCTCCTCCTAGCCCCGCGGCAGACCCGACATTGTCGTTTCACGGTGCCAAACCGCCACTTGCTCCGCGACCCGGCTCTGCCGTTCACGGTGCCGCGCCGTCACCGACCCTCATCCGCCGCTCGAGCCCTTCTGGTACGCTCCATGAACTACCCGGTCACTCAACATTTCAATGAGGCGTCGGATGGCCACCAGCGATCGCAAGCCGGAAGGGCTCGGAGATGGACAGGGAACGACGATCGGGGCGCCGGAGCCGGGGCGCGCGAAGGAGTCGCCGATGAACGCCGAGGCGACGGACGACAAGGCCGATCGGGCGAAGCAGTCACCCAACGCCGGCCGCACGCGCGGCGAGCAGGAGAGCGAGTCCACCGGCGCCGGCTCAGAAGCCACCGAGGGCATCAATGCCAACGACGGCGGCCACGATCGCGAGCATCGTTCCGGCTACGGCGGCGCGGGCGGCAAGCCGGTGAAGAGCTCGGATCAGAGATAAGAAGCAGCTATCAGCTAGCAGCTATCGGCTTGTTCGGACGCGCGCTTGCGGCGCGTGAAGGCATCACCTGAGTTCGGTCAACGGGACACCGGCCGACGTGGTGTGCACGACGTACGCGGCCGCACTCGCGGCGTTCGCACGCCGTATTCACACGTGCAACCACGAAGTCGCCACATGAATAGCGCCGGTTCCGCGCAGCGGACCCGGCGCTTTCCTTTTTAGCTGATAGCTGATAGCTGATAGCTGATAGCTGATAGCTGATAGCTGATAGCTGATAGCGTTTCGCGCCCACGGCGCGAAACTTGTCCTACTGCATGAGTGACGACTTCAGGATGCCCTCATGCGCCACACCAGGATCGTTACGCTGACATCGGCCATCACGCTCGGCATCGCGCTCGGCGGATGTGTTCCTGCGACGTCTGCAACCGGCGCCGCGACGACCAGCAGGGTCGCCGCGGCAGGCGCCGCAGCGACGGCATGGGCGACGGCCGTGCCGTCGCGCGCGGTATCGATCTTCGAGTCGTCCACCATCTCCCTCGCGCTCGATCGCATCGACCAGCGCGGACCGCAGCTCGACAATCGCTACCAGCGGCGCGGCAGCGGTGCCGGCGTGACGGTCTACGTCTTCGATGGCGGCATCAGCGGCGACCATCCCGAGCTCGCGGGGCGCGTGCGGCGCGGCTTCAGCGCGTTTCCCGGTGATGCGCCGATCTGCAACGCGCACGGGACGGCCGTCGCCGGTGCGGTCGGTGGACTGACGCTCGGCGTCGCGCCCGAGGTCGAGATCGTCGACGTCAAGATGGTGGAGTGCAAGCGCATGCGCGGCACGATCCAGGGGATCGTCGAGGCCACGCAGTGGGTGATCGCCGACGTGCGCGCCAACCCGGGGCGGCGCGCCGTGGCCAACTGGTCGTTCGTCGCCGACACCGGCACCTTCATCCCCGCGCTCGACAGCGCCGTCGCCGCCCTCGCCTACATC
>JACDHQ010000202.1 GCA_013820975.1 Gemmatimonadaceae bacterium | reverse complement strand
GGTCATGGTGGGGAGGTCACGGGGTGACGGGAACGAGAGCGCTCTGCGCACCGACGCGGTTGACGGCACTCACCCAGATGTCGTTCGCTCCAGCAGGGAGCGCAAGCGTACCCTGGCGCCCGGGAAGGATCTCCGTCCGCCACGCCTGCGCCGCATCGCGATACTGGACCGTCCAGAGCCACGGGGCGGGGACCGTCTCGACGGAGCGCAGCTCGAGACGATGGGATCCGGGCTGCGCACCGCGCGTGAGGCGCGCTGCCGGGGCGGCGGGCGCGGGCGAGTCGAGCCACGGGGTTGCGGGCACGAGCGCCGGCTCGCGGTACAGGGTCGAGGTGAGCCGCGTCGAGAGGTTGTCGGGGTTCTTCAGCAGGCCGTCCATGCTGAAGTGCACGTGCCCCGAGGCCACCCGGTCGTCACGCGTCATGTTGATCTGGCGCGTGATCACGTCGGCGCCCCACTGCGGGTTGCTCTTCCCGGGCATCACGCGACTGGTGAACAGCCCCGCCCACATGTGCCGGCCGTGCGGGTTCTGCTGCGGGTTCCCCCACCACTCCAACAGCCGGTGGAAGCTCTGACGCTCGGCATCGGGATGCCAGTAGAGCTGCGGGACGTAGTAGTCCGCCCATCCGCGCTGCAGCCAGAGGCGCGAGTCGGCATAGATCGACTCGTAGGCGTCGAGGCCGGTGATGCCGGCAGGATAGCCCGGCCGCCAGATGCCGAAGGGGGAGATGCCGACGCGCACGTGCGGCTTCTGGCGCCGTGTCTGCTCGTACAGCTCGCGCACGAACTGGTTGACGTTGTCGCGCCGCCAGTCGCCCCGCCCGAGCGTGCCGCCGCGGCGGCGGTAGGCCGCGTACGTCTCGTCGTCCGGGAACTCGACCTCGCGCCCGTTGCTCCCCCGGATCCGGTACGGATAGAAGTAATCGTCGAGGTGCACCGCATCGATGTCATAGCGGCTGACGACGTCGGCAATGACCGCGAGCGAGTGGCGCCGGACCGCTGGATCGCCAGGGTCCATCCAGAGCTGGTCGCCGTAGCGCCGCACCAACCCCGGATTCCGGCGGTAGATGTGCGTGCTTGCCGTGTCACCGCCGCGCCCGGACGGGTGGAACGCACGATACGGGTTGAACCACGCATGCATCTCGAGTCCGCGCGCGTGCGCTTCCCCCGTCGCGAACGCAAGCGGATCCCAAAGCGGGTTGGGCGCCTGCCCCTGCCTGCCGGTGAGGTAGGTGGACCACGGCTCCAGCTGCGACGCGTAGAGCGCATCGCCGGCAGGGCGCACGTGCAGCACGATCGCGTTCATCCGCAACTCGACGAGCCGGTCGAGGATCACGAGCAGCTCGGCCTTCTGCTCGGCAACCGTGAGCCCGCGGCGCGACGGCCAGTCGATGTGCGAGACCGCCGCCACCCAGGCGGCGCGGAACTCGCGAGCGATCGGCGGGGGACCCGCGACGTCCTTCTGGACGGGGAGGGTACGGTCGGGGCGCTGTGCGCAGAGCGACGTGGACCAGGCGAGCGCGGCGAGCAGGAGAACAATCGACAAACGGAAGGTCATCGTTCAATTATAGCCCACGCCCCTTTCCGCGCACGAGCGAAGTTGCCTATTCTTCTCGCCGTCCGTCGAATGAACTCGGAGACTTGTTCGCGCTGCAGCCTGGCCGCGGTTCGCCCCGGCACGCCCTGAAGAGCATCAGCATAATGGAAGCGAAGGACTCAGCCAGACGTTCACGGCGTCCGCACGGCGCGAAGCCCGCGGCCTCCCCCTATTTCACCCAGCCGGCCCGCGGGGGCGCTTACACGGTGCTCCGGAAGCCGTCGGGGAACCGCGCGACCCCCAAGGTCTGCGGCATCATGCCCAGCCGGGCGCAGGCGCAGGCGCTGGTACGGCAGCTGGAGCAGGCCGAGTCCGCGGTGAGCGACCTCTTCCTCGAGGCGACCGACGATGGCATCGAGGCGCTCGAGGCCGTCCTCGAGGCGTGCCGCCGCTCGGTGACCGAGCGGGCGGAGCGTTCCGGGCGTGAGGGCGCCGAGGGCGGGGGCGAGCGTCGGCCGGCACGGCGCCGCGGCCGCCGTCGCGAGGGGTGAGCCACGCGGGGCGCCATCGACGCCCCTGGTGAGTCGCGCTCGCGGAATCGCTGAGCCGCGGTCAGCCCCGCGTCACGTCCGCCGCCAGTTGCGCAGGTGCGGCAGGAGCTCGTCGAGCGAGAAGATCCTCCGCCGCCCGTCCCGCTCGCGGCGGAACACGACACGCGACCACCCCTTCATCCCCGTCGCCTTGTAGCTGTCGCTCGCCACGTTGAGCGTATCGCCGGCGATCGCATGGCGGACCACCCGCTCGTATCGCGACCGCGGGAGGTCCCGCTCCGAATAGCTGCCGATGTCGAGCTTGCAGAGCGCTCCCACGTGCTCGTACGACGCGGGACGGTCGTCCAGCTCGAGCAGCGTACGCTTCTCGCCGCGCAGCACCCGGTCGATGACGTCGATCGATCGCCCGTCGCCGAGTGAGTCGAGTGCGTAGCGGAACTGGGCGATCGTCTGGCGCGTCATCCTGCGGGAGCTCATCAACCGGCCGTGCGTCGTCGTCCAGATGTCGGTGTCGATGTCGGTGCAGAACGGGTTGTGGTCGAAGCAGTCGTAGCGCGCCACCCAGCCCTGCCGGGAGCTGTGCGTCTTCGGCACGAACCCCCGGACGACGGGAATCTCGTGGCGATCGAGCTCGCTGAGCTCGTACGATGGCCACGTCATGACCGTCCTCGTGACCGCCACGATGAGCGTGGCCGCCGCGATCATGAGCTCCGGATCCGGCGTGAAGTCCGCCGTCACCTCGATGCGGTCGCCGCGCGGGCGCACGCCGACGCCGGTCGATCGGCGATTGGCAGCGAGCATCATCACCGGGAAGGCGAGGATGTGCGTCAGCAGGTAGGCGAGCTTCTCGACGGTGCGCGACTCACCCTGCTCGTCGCGCGGCACGTCGAACGACACGTTGTAGTGCGCGCTGAAGCCGGCGAGGTGCACCTTCTTGCCCTCGCGCTCCTCCCACGCGTCCAGCTCTCGGCGCAGGTAGAGGATGTTCTCCCAGAGGATGCGTCCCGCCTGCGCGGCACAGCCAGGTTCGAGCTCCACCATCGGCGTCGCGATCTCGATGACGCCGGTGTCGAAGTAGACGGCACCGCCCGTCGGCAGGTGATACGACCGCCCGGTGCGATGCACCATCTGCTCGCGCACGATGCGCGTCGGGCTGCCGAACAGCTGCTCGGGCTCCACCTGCACGCCATCCATTACCACGGCAAACTCCGCCTCGAAGCCGATCGCCGGCAGGCGCTGCTTTTCCTCCGGGCGATGCACGATCTCCGGTGCACTTCCCTTTCCCTTCGCGGGCAACCCGGACGCGCTCACAGCGCCCCCCATTCGAGCTTTGGATGAAACGGCTCGCCCGGCGCCTCTCGCGGGGTCGAGACCACATAGCCGACATCGATATGCAAGTGGTCGTCCACCTGGCCGGGACCGCCCCCATGGGGACGGATCCACACCCCCGGCAGCGCATCCCGTGCAATCGCGGCGTACCGGTCGATCACATCCGGAGTATCGAGATACGCATCCCCGATGCGGTAGATGTTCGCCGCCGTCGCCCAGCAGTGCGTCGAGGCGCCGTGCGTCAGCGCATGCCGCGGTGACCGATATCCCCCATTCGCGGCGACGTGCACGGTAGTGCCCACGTGATCGCGAAACCGCTCGAGCGCGAAGGCGAGCAGCGTCACCGCGCAGGGCACGTAGCGCGGGAAGGCGCGCAGCGGCGACGCTTCACGCACGTCGCTCTGCACGAGCTCCCAGAGGTGGAAGTTGGGCGCGAGCTGCGTGCCCACGGCATCCTCCCACGTCGGGATCTCGTAGAAGTAGCGCGGCAGCTGCCGCGCGCGGCCGTCGGCATCACTCAGCGTGCCACCCGGGTCGAGCGCATCGCGCACCCGCTTCTCGAGGCGGCGCCCATCGACCACGCGCAGCGGAAAGGTCGCCGTTGCCGTCTCAGGCATCGTCGCCTCCCGCCACGTAATGGTCGTAGACCGCGAGCGACGCGCGGGCGATGAGGTTCATGCGCTTTCCGCCGTCGGGATCCCACTCGGTCAGCACCACGAGCACGAACGGCTTGCGGCCCGGGGGAAACACCACCCCCGCATCGTGCGCCACGGTGCTGATCTCGCCGGTCTTGTGCGCGACCCGCGCCCCCTTCGGCAGCCGCGCCGGGATCCCGGAGCGGAACTCCTGCTCGTGCAGGATCGCCAGCATCCCGTCCGACAGCTCGGGGGTGAACGTGCGGTGGGCGACGATCGCCCCGAGCAGCGACGCCAGCCCGCGTGCCGTCACGTGATTGCTGATGCCGTGATCGAACGCCTGTTCGTCCTCGACGCCCCGACGCAGGTCGATGCCCTCGATGCCGAGCTCGTCGAGCAGCCGCTGGATCGGCTCGACGCCGACGAGGTCGAGCAGCAGGTTCGTCGCGAGGTTGCTGCTGGTCACGATCATGTGATGCGCGAGCTCGGCGACGCGCATCGTCTTGCCGATCGACGAGTGCACCGTCGAGTTTCCGTCCCGGTCGGACTGCACACGAAACGCATGCCCGTCGAACGCGCTGTAGAAGCGGTTTCGCACGTGCACGCGCGACTGCGGGAAGAGGGTCCCACGATGGAACGCGCCGAACACCCCAAGGAGGATGGCCACCTTGATGGTGCTCGCCGCATGAAACCACCGATCGGGTTGCATCCCGAAATCCTCGCCGGTCGCCGTATCGTGCACGGCGACGGCGAGGGCATTGGCGCCAGCCTCCCGCTCCAGGGACTCCAGCCGCTGCCGCAGCGGTTCGGAATCCCGGCGCGACGGCTGCCGTTCAAGAGCCTGAGTTGTCATGAGCGGGGACAGCAGAAGCAAAGGCAGTGCCGGCGCTCGGGGTGCCGGGGACCGGGACTCGCGGCGCTGCGCGCGAGCCCATCGGCCCCTCGGCTGTTGGGGCGCTGGCGGCGTTCGCCGCCTGCTGACCGGGCGCACGAGGCTTCGCCCGTGCTGATGGGGCGGCGACGCCGCTTCGCGGCGCGCCTGTTGGGGGGAACGACAGGTTGCGGGGGATCCACTGTCGCGCCGCAGCAAACCGATCCCACGCGCCACCATCCGATCACGTCCGCCGCAGTATCG
>JACDHQ010000201.1 GCA_013820975.1 Gemmatimonadaceae bacterium | reverse complement strand
TTCCCGGTGTGGTACTCCCGCCGTGGCAACTACGGTGTGCTGCTCTCGCAGGCCAAGGGGCTGGCCGTCGCGTCGCGACTGCGGGGGGACAGCGCGGGGCTCGACCTCGCGCAGCGGCAGGCACAGTGGGTCGTCGGTCGCAATCCCTTCGCGCAGAGCACGATGTACGGCGAGGGTTACGACTGGGCACAGCAGTACAGCGTGTCATCGGGCGACTTCGTCGGGTCGCTGCCGGTCGGCATGCAGAGCCGCGGCACCACCGACCTCCCGTACTGGCCTGCGCAGAACATGTACGTGTACAAGGAAGTGTGGGTGCACTCCAGCAACCGGTGGCTCTGGCTGATGCAGGATCTCATGCATGCGCCCGCCGCCGACAGCGCACTGTCGTTCACGGTTACTCCGTCAACGGCGGCGAATGGCGACGTCATCATTCGCGTGACGGCCACGGGGGAGGGAAGGCGCACATTCACCTTGCGCACCGACAACCTGAACGCCCCGGGCGGCGCGCGGTCGGCTGTGCTTCGACCGGGCGTGCCGGCGACGCTCGAGTGGCGTGCGCGGCGCCTCGACCCGCGCGAGCCGTGGCTCGCCGTCGTCGGGGAGCAGGGGGCGCCCCACCGGTGGCGAGAGGTGAGCGGCAGGTAAGGGGCGGCGGACTGCGGAGTGCGGGCTGCTGGCAGACGACCCGCAGCTCAGTTTCCCGTGAGCGAGGCAGCCCGGTCGAACGCGGCGATTGCCGCGGCGATCTCCGCATCGCTGCGCGCCATCACCCGATAGACGCCGCGATCGCCCCACTTTGCACCGGCAATGGTGCGCATCAGCAGCGTGCGCAGCACTTCTTCGGCAGCATCACCCGCCGGGATGATGGCCGACTGCGCCTCGGCAAAGCGCCGGAAGTCGGCGAGTGCGGCAGCCGGCAGCGTTTCGGCCGCAAAGCGGTCGGGGGTCGTCAGCGCCGCGGCGTTTCGCTCCAGGTACCCGCCCACCCACTTGAGCGGCAGCGCGTCTTCCATCAGCCGTGCTACCCAGAGCGGCACATCGGGGCGCGCGCCGAGCAGCACGTCGGGCACGATCCCGCCGCCGCCGTAGACCGTGCGTCCGCCCGTCGTCCGGCAGCTCGGCCGGCCGATCGTGTCACGCACTTCGCCGGCGTCGCGAAAGTAGGCGCGGCGCGCGACGCCGCGGTACTGGCGCTGCACGACGCGGCCGCATGGCGTCTGGATGTGCCCGACCACGAGGACGATCACCGAGCCGTCGGTCATCGGGAACCCGCGCATCATCAGCGCCTTGCCGAAGCTCGTGCGCCCGACGATCAGCGCCCGGTCGTGGTCCTGCAGCGCGCCGGCCACGAGCTCCGAGGCACTGGCCGTGCCTTCATTGACCAGCACCACGATGGGGTAGCGGCGCTCCGACTTCCAGAACGAGCGCTTCACGCGCCCCGTGTCGATCATGTCCGCCTTCCGGCCGGTCGCGGTGTAGACGACGGTGCCCTTGGGCAGGAACTCACCCGCGACGGACGCCGCCTCGTCCACGCTGCCGCCGCCGTTGTCGCGGAGGTCGAGCACGAGGCGCGACATTCCCTGCCGCTCGAGTGACTGGAGCGCGCCGTGCAGGTCATCCGCCACGCGGTCGCTCATGAACGACGTGATGCGGGCGTAGCCGGTGACTGCATCGAGCATGAACACGGTCGGCACCGCCGACTCGCCCTCGGCGCGCTCGCGCTTCACCTCGCGCACGAGCACGGCCCGTGATCCGTCGGCGCGGCGGCGCATGAAGGTGAGCGGGATGGCGGCATTCCTGGGGCCGGCGAGGGCCACCAGGAGCTCCATCGGGCTCTCCGCCACCACAGGCCGCCCGTCCGCGTGCGTGAGCTCGTCGCCAGGCAGGATGTCGAGGAGTCGCGCTGCCGTCCCCGGCGCAACGCCGACGACGACCGGCGCCCCGTCGATGTACGCGAACTCCACCGGCACCGGCACCAGCCGCCCGGCACGCAGCGCCGCTTCCTTGTTCGCATCGAGGCGGATCGCCGGAATCACGTAAGAATGCGGGTCGGCTGCCTGGACCAGCCCCGCGACGGCTGCGAGGAACAGGTCGTACGTCTCGAGCGAATCGGGGTGGTTGACGCGTATCTGGTTCAGCACCTGGCTGAACATCTGCATGTTCTCATACGCGGTAGGCTTGCGCACCCCGGAGCCAGTCTGCTGCTGCGCCCCGCCCCCCTGCGCCGAAACCGATGGCACCACGGCCACGCTCGCGCCCAGGAGCAATCCGGCGGCAACCTGCACGCGCCCGATGGTGCGCGCGACGCGGTCCAGCGTCACTTCGCCCCCCCCGATGCGAGCGCTGCCTGGCGCGCACTCACCTCGCGCCGTGCGGGGTCGTTGCCGCTGGCCCGCGCCAGGAACGCGGCGTAACTCCGCGCCGCAGCCGCTGCGTCGCTGCCCGCCTCGTGCACCTGGGCAAGCAGCCGGTGGGGCGCCGCGAAGTAGGGCTCGAGCGCCGTGGCCCTCTCGAGCTGTGCGCGTGCCTCGCCGAGCCGGCCCAGGGCGAGCATCGCCGACCCGTACATCAGCCGGATCACCGCGTCCTCCGGCTGGAGCTCGACCGCCAGTTCCATCTCGCTCTCCACCGTGGCGGTATCCCCGGCCGCGACCGCGAGCAGCGCCAGTCCCACGTGCGCGGGATGAAACGCGAGATCTTCCTGCAGCGCGCGGCCGTACGCTTCGCGCGCCTCCGCGGTGTTGCCTCCCATCTCGTGTGCACGGGCGATGCTGTGCTCGATCAGTGCCTTGGAGTCGTAGAGGAACACCGTCTCCTTGCCGTCACGGCCCCGCAACTCCTCCAGGGCGAGCCCGAATTCTGCCAGTGCGCTGTCGGCACGGCCCATGAGCTGGAAGATGCGCGCGCGCTCGGTGCGCAGCCGCGCCTTCCGCTTGGTCGTCTTCATCGCGCGCCCGTACTCGTCAAGCGCCACCCGATAGTTGCCATCGGCGTACGCAGACCAACCCTTCGTTTCCGCGTCGGCACGCACCAGCCACTGGCCGATCGCGTTGTCCACCTCCGTCGCCGTCATCTGGTAGGCGGCCGAGCCCTGCGAATTCAAGTTGAGGATCCACTGGCGGAACATCACCCGCTCGAACTTCCGGTAGAGGAACGGGTCGATGGCGATCGCCCGCGCGAACAGCGAATCGATCTGGAGTGTGCGCGGGTGCTCGATGGTGCGCCGGTCGCCGGCCATGTAGCGGTCGAATCGCGAGCGGTCCGCCATGAGCAGCGCCGACCGCCGCCCATACCACGCATCCGCGCGCTGCGGTGCGATGCGGGTCGCCCAGTAGAAGGCATCGGCCGACTTCTTCGGATCGCGGCTGAGCAGGCGCACGCCGAGGTCGTAGTAGGCCTGCGAATCGTTGGTGTCGCTCGACGCATCGAGCGCGGGTCGGGCGGGCACGCTCTCCTGGCCGTCCATCGCCAGCGGGACGACGCCGAGGAGCGTGCCGCAGGCGAAGACGGCGGCAAGGGTGGATCGCATCGCGGTGGGGGCTGGTGGTTGTCGAGAAACCGGCGTCGCGAATCTCGGTCGGCCACGCAGAGCCCGCTAGGGGGAAGTTTCCCATGTGCAAGTATGCATGCCCTCGCACGTCTCCCCGGTGAGGATCCATGAACCCCGCACCGGTCTCTCCCATGCGCCCACTTCGCTCTCTCGCGCTCCTGCTGCTTGCCGCCGCCTGCTCGGACCGTCCTGCCGGTGTGTCGGCTGAGCAGCACGCCATGATGGACTACGCCGCGGCCGCGGCCTCGGAACCCGCCCCGCCAGCGCCCCAGTCGCTCGCAGCACCCAAGGCCGCGGTCGGGCTCGGACGGCAGGCCGGTGGCGGGACGGGCCCCAGTCTCCCCGCCGCCCTGCCAGGCGCGGGAGGGGTGCAGCAGTCGGCCATGATCATCCGCACCGGCACCGCCTCCGTCGAGGTGCGGGCGCTCGACTCCGCGATGGTGAGCGTCCGCCAGCTCGCGACCTCGCTCGGCGGCTACGTCGCCAACACCAGCACGCACGGCGGTCGTGACCAGGTGCGCGCCGCCACGCTCGAGCTCAAGCTGCCGGCAGCCCGCTTCGAGAGCGCCATCAGCGGGCTCGAGCCGGTCGGTGCCGTCGAGTCGGTGAACGTCGAGGCGCAGGACGTCGGCGAGGAGCTCGTGGACCTCGAGGCGCGCATCGCCAACGCCCGCCGGCTCGAGGCGCGCCTCATCGAGCTGCTCGCGACGCGCACCGGCAAGCTGGAGGACGTGCTGGCCGTCGAGCGCGAACTCGCACGCGTGCGCGAGGAGATCGAGCGCGGCGAGGGGCGCCTCCGTTACCTCCGCACGCGCGTCGCCGTGAGCACGCTCGTCGTCTCGCTGCACGAGCCGCATCCCATCCTCGGGCGCACCGACAACCCGATGGCGGAAGCGTGGCGCGATGCCTGGCGCAACTTCGTGGCACTCGTCGCGTACTCGATCGCCGCGCTCGGCATCGTCCTGCCCGTCGCGCTCGTGCTCGCCGGGATCGTGATGTTCGTCCGCCGCGCGGCGCTGCGGCGAGCCGCGGTGAACCGAAATGGCGCCCCTGGGGTAGCCTGCTGATATGACCCGCATCCGCGCCGCGCTCGCTCCGCTCCTGCTCCTCACCGGGGCTACCTGCGCCTCATGGGCGCCGGCCCCCGTCAACGGTGTGCCAGCGTCGGCCTCCGCGATGCGTGCCGCCGACCGACCCGTGTACCTCATGGTACACGGCAGGGGGCACGCGATGCGGGACAGTGCGGAAGTCCGCCGCTCGGCGCAGGCCGCTATGGTCGCCGGTGCACGGGCGCGCGGCCTGCCCGCGCAGCAGATGCTGCGCGATGGCGATATCCGGATGGTGTGGTACGCCGACGTGGCCGCCGATCGCCTGGCGGCGGACGTCGCGGCCGCCTGCGCGCCGTCCCGCCACGCCGCGGCCGAACCGGCATCGGAGTTCTCCGTCGTGGCGGGACTTGTCGGCGTGCTGCTCGACATTGCGGGCGATGTGGGTGACGCGCCGGCGCTGCGCGACCTGCGCGACTTGCGCGCCGATGCTCGTTACATCGCCGACCGTCGGGTGCAGTGCGCGGCGGAACAGCGGCTGCATGCGCAGGTGATGCGCGCGGCATCGGAGGGGCGCCCGGTGGTCGTGGTGGCGCACAGCATGGG
>JACDHQ010000200.1 GCA_013820975.1 Gemmatimonadaceae bacterium | reverse complement strand
GGCCCTCCGCGAAGCGATGGCGCCCGCACGACCCCAGGCGGAGTCAACTCCGTTGACTATCCGCCGTCGGCGGGCGGGTACGAGTTGGCCTGACGGACGGGGCCCCCGGGGAGGAGCGTCGGCACGAATCATGCGCGCAGTGCCCACGATGGGCGTTCAGCCGACGGCAAATGCTGCGTATGATAGAACCATGAGAACTGCGCTGCTCGTGCTCTTTGCTCTCATCCTCGTAAGCTGCGCCCCCGGAGAAGGTCCTCTGTCACCGCACGAGTGGCAGGGCGTCACGCAGACGCAATTCGGTACGAACGCACTGCGCCTGGTGTACACGCGCTACGGCAACGCAGTGATCGGCTCCTACTACGTCGGCAGGTCGCACGTCGAGGCGACACTCGACACGACGCGGCAGCAGCAGGAGCGGTTCAACGTCGTCACCGATCGAACGATGTTGTCGATCGACGCCGTCTCCAGCCACCTCACCGCGTTGGCAGCACGACTCGACTCGAACCTCGAGCACCTCGAGTCTGTACGCGCCACCATGCTTGCGTCGATGGATGCCGGGTTCACGCGCACCAGCGAAGCCGTGGGAGGCGAGTTCGCTCGAGCCACGGACGCCGTCGCGAAGTCAGCGAGTGCGCTCGCCGAGCCCGTCGGATCGCTTCAGGAGCTCATACGCCGGAGCATCGTGGGTGACGTGGCCAACAGCGCCGTCTTGCGTGTGTCGGCCTCTGCAGACGCTCTCTCCCAGGCTGTGGCGCGCTGGGAGGGGGTCACGACCAGCACGCTCGGCGATGGCGGCGTCGCGGCGTCGCTGCGTCAGCTCGACGCGACGCTCAGGGAGATCGAGGCGAGAAGCCTCATCGCGCCTGCGGGCAATGGCGCGGTCCCGCCAGCGGCGCCAGAAGAGGAGCTCGCCACAGGAGCCGTCGCGGTGAGTCCTCCCGTGGCCGCTCCGGAGGTCGTTGACTCGGAAGTCGAGACTCAACAGGAAGTCCAGACCCTACGAGAAGACGCGGTCGATCCAGTGCGCCGGTGGCCGTGGGGCGGCGGGACGGGGTGAGAAGCCGGACGACCAACCGGATCAACCCGTACATCGCCACGACAGACGTCATGATCGCGCTCGTCCTCGTCTTCGTGCTCATGCTCGTGTCGAGCGCAGTCGTCGACGGTGTTGCGGTCGACGCGGCGGATGGCGATGGGGGAGAGCGACTGACCCACATCCTGCAGGCGGCTGCGCTCCGGGCCGCCGTGGACCAGATGCCAGAGGCCTTCCGACCCGTTCTCGATAGCACTCGAAACGATCCGGCGGGGACGCAACGGTGGCGCTTCAGTGGAGGCAGGCTCTTCGCGCCGGGCACCTCCGACCTCACAGCCGATGGGCGGGAGACCGTCCGCGCGTTCGGACGCGTCCTGGCGGAGTCCTCGACGTGGCGACGGATCAGAGTCGAAGGCCACACGCGGGTGACGCAGCCGGGGGAGCTCGATGACTGGGACTCGTCAGCTCTCTTCGCATCGGCGGTCGTGCGCGAACTCGTCGAAGGCGCGGAGCTCGAGCCCTGGTGGCTGGCAGTGGCTGGTCGAGGCGGCCAGGTGCCCCTCGAGCAAGGTCGAGACGATCCGCAGGACGAGCGCGTCGAGATCGTCGTGGAGTATTGCATGGGGGAGCAGTGTGCGCGGGATGAAGTGCAGGGGCGGTGAGTGACCATGGACCGTTTGCCACCTGACTCACGCAACTTACGGTTGATCGCCGGCATTGCGACCGGCATCCTGCATCCACGCGTCGAATATCCGGTGAAAGTGCCCGTGCTTTCGGACGGGCAAGTGGATGAGCCGCAGCTACTGAGGACTTTGCAGGATGCCGGTGCGGTTGCCGAGAAGGTTCGTAGCATTGGTGTGGTCTTCATTCCGGCGGTAGCCATTGGTCCGAACGCGTTGCCTACGATGGCGCTACCTGTTCATGGAGCGAGCTACTTTCTGGTCGATGACATGAGCCAATTGCTGGATCCTGACGACCGCGACGTAGTGGTTCACGAAGAGATGACGGCAATGGAGGAAGATGAGATCCTGGCGGAACTCACTGCCTTGACCGAACTCCTAGAGAAGAAGGTGCAAGCTGGCGCGCTCCCGCTCGATGACGAGCCGTCGCCGCATGCCCTGGCGTGGATTCGTCCAGCGTCAGAATCTGACGTCGTCGAGTTGGTCGAGGATTATCTCGATCAATTCGCTGACGCGAACGACGAATAGTCGAGCCGTTCAAGGCGCGCCGCTGGCGGCGACCATCGCGGCTGCCATCGCCTTTTCGTGGATCCGCTTGCTGAGAATCTGGCCGAGCACCATCGCCGCCACCTTCTGAGGAAGACGCTTGCCCTGCGTCAGCATCAATCCGCCGACGGAAGCAGCGACCACGGCTGAGGTGACGACTGGATTGAGGAAGAAGGCGATCGTGCTGGTGAGGCCGGTGTAGACGCCGAAACCGAGCGTCACCCCGAACATCGTCGTCGCAACGGCGTGAAGGATCGTCGTGGCCGCCAGATAGAGGCCGAAGCCGGTGGACGTCGCGACGGTGGCTGCCCCGAGCATTGCGCCTCCACCAGCGAAGGCGTTGAGCAGTATCTTGCCGGACATTCGATCGAGTCCGAGGTCGCGCATGATCGCCCGTTGCTGATCGGGTTTCATCTCCAGCAGCTTGGCATCGAGGTTCGCGATCAGCGTGCGCTCCTCTTCCGGTGTCATGTTTCGCAGGTGCTTTCGCGTCTGCTCCTCGATCTCTGGAGAGGAGTGACGTCATCCGTCATCGTGATGCGGCTCAGCTTGTCACATCCGCAGCGTCCGTTTTTTCACTGTGGTGATGGCCGGGAGCTCTCCCTCATCGTGGAGGCGACGACGCATAGCAGGCGGGAGGCAAAAGGCCGGTACCCGTCAAATGGCGGCGAGGCAATCCCTCTGGCGGAGGCGCCGGGGTCGGATACGACGGCGCTTGACCGCGCCCGAGCTGCGGCGAATCATGAGTGTATGGACACTGCACTCGTCGACGCCTATCGGGAGACCGAATATCGGGTGACCGAGGGTGAACCGTTCACGATGATGGTGGATGTGCCTTGTGATGGCCTGCAGTCGCTCTACAGGGTGATGAACTCTATTTGCGCGGTGTTCATCACCGCGTACAACCCGTTGAGCCGCGTGTCGAGCGACGCAGATAACGTGCGGCGACAGGCTGATCTCGCCGAAGAGTTGCGCCGGCGGGCTCTCGTGAAGATTGCCGGGGTGGGGCAGCACCCTTCCGGGCCGTGGCCCGGCGAGCCCAGCTATCTGGTGTTAGGCATCGATCTCCACGAGGCTCAGGAGCTTGGGCGAGTGTTCGATCAAAACGCCATCATCTGGTGCGACGCGGACGCGGTGCCCACGTTGATCCTGCTTCAATGAGGACCTGTGCGGCGTTGATGGGTGTGGCTCTACCGAGGGGCTACACACCCGCACGCCATGTGGATCAGGATCTCGTCATGGCGCTCAGAGGATGATCGAGCACGTGTAGGAGCCGTTCCCTCGACTGGCGAACGTGCCACTTCTGGGAGGCCACGATGACGATCGGCACGCACGGAGGACCTGCAACGGAGCCGAGTGGTGAGGTGCCGACCGGACTTTCGACGATACCGGTGACGCAACTCGTTGCCCAGCGGTACGCGCGGGAGCGCGACCGCTTCGAGAAGTTGATGCTGCGAGTCGCGCAGATGTGCCGCCAGGAGATCGTCGAAGCTAACGCGATCCGAGCCGCCGTGACCGGCCGCACGAAGGATGCGAGTTGCCTCGAGGCGAATGTGGCGCGGAAGATGCTCGACGGCAGTTGGCCTTGCGGATCTGCAGGTCGAGGATTCGTTCACCCGACTCGGTGATCTCGCCGCGGTGCGGTTTTCGGCCTACGTGGAGGCCGACCGCGAGCGGGTCGTCGATCTCGTTCGAGCGACGTTCGTTGGCCCCGATGGTGGGCCCGTCATCGCCGAGGTCAAGGATCGCTTCGACGTCGTTTCAGGACGCTTCTACCGGGCGACCCATCTCGATGTGGCGCTGCCCGAGGAAGAGCTGATCGGCTCGTTCGACAACGTCCGGGGAGTCCGGTGCGAGGTGCAGGTCTGCAGCATGTTGGCGCACGTCTGGAACGAGATCGAGCACGACCTCGTCTACAAGCCGTTGATGGGCCCCGTCTCGATCGAGGAGCGCGAGGCGCTCGGACGCTCATGCGGCGTTCTCGTCGGCGACGCTCTCGACTCCGGAACCGAACGTCACCATGCAGCCGAGCACGATGTTGACGATGGGAGCGCAGGCGTACGTGCCGTACGCGTTGGTATCGCAGCTCGGCGATCCGACGCACTGCGACCCCGATTACTACAGCCCGTCCCTCGGTCGCGTCCTGCTGGAGATCATCGACGCGGAGGGGCCCGTCGAGGGGCGGCGACTCGCTCGTCTGGCAGCGAAGCGGTTCGGTCTCGACAAGTTGCACACCAAGCGCGAAGTCCACATGATGAAGCAACTGCCGCCAGGACTCACGCGGAAGACGCGGCTCGGGACCTACGTCTGGGCGGCCAGCGTGGATCCTGCGAAGTACACGAACTTCCGGGTCCCCATCAACGGCACACAGACGCGCAAGCTGGAGGAGATCTCGCCCGAGGAGACCTTGAACGCGATGCGCGCCGTGACGCGGTCCGCGATGAGCATCGAGATCGAGGAGTTGTGTCGTGTCGTAGCTGGCGGCTTCGGCATGAGGCGGGTGACGGCGTCGATGCAGGAGCGCCTAAAGGCGATCGTCGCTGTCGGACTGGCTTCTGGTGCGTTGCTCGGCGACGCGGGAGGGTACGTGCGCGTACCTGCAACATGAAGGTTCGAGCCGTGTACCGAGCTGGGCGAGTGACTATCCGATGCCCGCTGACACCAACACAGTCGTCACGGAGAGACCGTGGTCGGGCCGCAGATGGAGACGGTAGTGTCCAAGGAGTATAGCTGCCCGATGTGTGGAAGCAATCTCTACGTTCCGCAGGATGCTTGTGTCGACTGCGGCTTCGTGGAGGAGGTCGGCGGGTCGTTCACGTCTGTAGCGATGAGCACCATTGGCGGCCCGGAGCGGCGTCTGGCAGCTATCCTGCAACGCGCCGAAACGCTCCATCGGCAGTGGCCGGTGGCAAAGGAGCGCAGCAAGGGCCACATTCAGACGCTCATTGCGCTAGCGTCCGTCC
>JACDHQ010000199.1 GCA_013820975.1 Gemmatimonadaceae bacterium | reverse complement strand
CGTTGGTACTGCCGGCTGCATGGATGATCTGGCGAACTCGGCGAGGGGAGGGCTATTCCGCCTTCCGGCGCCGCCCCTTGGCTGGCGAGAGGTCGATCATCAGTGCGATGACGATCCCCAGACCGGACCACAACGTCCACTCGCCGCCAAACCAATGCTGCACGGCCGAATACCAGAGCAGCGTCGTCGGCAGGAAGAAGAAGCCGAGCAGCGGCCAGAGCACCGTGTCGAACATTCCGCGGAACCATCCGGTGAAGAACCAGAGGATCGCGATGAGGAACCGCGGCATCATGAGCGCGAGGACGGCGGCGAGGCATGGCATGATGCACCCTACGGCTCGCCGACGAGCCAGTTTCGGATCGCTCGCGCCACCTTCTCCCCTCCGGCCTGCGACGGCTCGATGGGGTTGGCATAGTCGGCGGACTCGGTGAAGAGGTCGCGCAGTTCCAGCACGGGGATGCCGCGCCGGAGCGCCGCACGCTGGATGCGGTCATTGAACACTGCCACGGCTCCCATTGCCCGCTTCTGCAGCGAGCCGCCCATGTTCCCCTCGTAAATGGTGCACGCGAGCAGTGGCAGGCGCCGGCCGTGAACGGAGGCGAGGGTTTCCTCGTAGCGCGGCGCGAACGCGGCCGCCGCATCGGCGAGGCGGGCGAGCACATCCACGCCGATGGAGGCCTCGAGCAGCTCCGCGTGCCGCAGCGCATCGTTGCCGCCGATGCTCAGCACGAGATGGGTCGCATCGGCGGGGATCGGCGTGAGCTGGCGCGGGATGTCCTCCATCGACGCCGCGTCCAGGGCAAGCAGCGTCACCTTCCACTCTGCCGGGAGCAGCCGGCGCAGCTGAGTCGCAACGTCGGGCCCGCCGAGCACGTAAGCACCATTGTCGAACACAGAGTCACCGAGCAGGACCACACGTGGCATGGCGCACCGTGTCGCCAGATCCGGGCCGGACTAGCCAGCGGCGCGTCCCGCGTGTAGGTCTCTCGAGGCAAGTCACGCTCCCTCCAACCGCTCCCAGCTGATGGCAGATCGCAGAGACTTCCTGAAGACGGCCGCCACCGCCACCGCAGCCCTCGCCGTCGCGGCGCCGAGCGCCTCGGCACTCGTGCGTCCCTTCCGCTTCGGTGGGGCTCCGGACCCCGAGGCCCTCGCCCTCGCCGGCATCGACGCCGCGCGCTCGGCCGGCGCGCAGTACGCCGACGCGCGCGTCGGACGCTACCGCCGCCAGTCGGTCGGTACCCGTGAACGCCAGGTCACCAACGTCAGCGACTCGGAGTCGTTCGGCATCGGGATCCGCGCGCTGGTGGACGGCGCATGGGGCTTCGCGGCCACCAACGACCTCTCGCTGGACGCGGTCGCGAGGACCGCGGCCGAGGCGGTGCGGACTGCTCGCGCGGCGAAGCGTGTGCAGCGTCGTCCGGTGGAGCTTGCACCGGTGACCCCGGTGCGCGGGACATGGCGCACGCCGGTCGCAATCGATCCGGTGGAGGTGCCGATCGAGGAAAAGGTCGCGTTGCTGCTCGCGGCCAATGCATCGGCGCTCAAGGTGCCGAATGTCCGGTTCGCCAACTCCGGCATCCAGAGCCTTCGCGAAGTGAAGACACTCGCGACGACCGACGGCACGCTCGTCACGCAGACCTTCTTCCGTGTCAACCCGAGCTTCAGTGCAACGGCGATCGGCAATGGCGACTTCCAGAGCTACAATGAGGAACTCGCGGCCCGGAGCGCCGGCTGGGAATACATCACGGGGCTCGACATGCCCGGTAACGGCGAACGGTGGGCGGCACTCGCCGCGGAGAAGCTCGGTGCGAAGTCCGTGGACGTCGGCCGGTACGACCTCGTGCTCGACCCGCGCAACCTGTGGCTCACCATCCATGAATCGGTGGGCCACCCGACGGAGCTCGACCGCGCGATGGGATACGAGGCCAATTATGCCGGGACGAGCTTCGTCGCGCCGCCGGAGGCGATGATCAACCGTCTCCAGTTCGGGTCCGAGCTGATGACGATCCGCGCCGACCGCGTGCAGGACCAGTCGCTCTCGCTCACGCAGTGGGACGATGAGGGCGTGCCGGCCGACGATTGGACGCTCATCGACAAGGGACTCTTCAAGGACTACCAGACGACCCGCGAGCAGGCCGCGTGGATTGCGCCGCTCACCGGCGTGAAGCATTCCCACGGCTGCTCCTTCGCACAGTCGTGGGCCGACGTCCCCTTCCAGCGGATGCCCAACATCTCGCTGCTGCCGAACGACAAGGACGTGACGATGGACGACATCATCAGCGCCACCGATCGCGGGATCATGGTGACCAACCGGGGCTCGTACTCGATCGACCACCAGCGCTACAACTTCCAGTTCGGCGGGCAGGCGTACTGGGAGATTCGCAACGGGCGCGTGACCGGCATGGTGAAGGATGTCGCCTACCAGGCGACGAGCACCGACTTCTGGCGCTCGCTCGACATGCTGGGGGGGCAGAGCACCTACTTCATGGGCGGCAGCTTCAACGACGGCAAGGGGGAACCTGGCCAGTCGAATGCGGTGAGCCACGGCTGTCCGGCCACGCGGTTCAGGAACATCAACATCATCAACACGGGGCGCGCGGGCTGATGGCGACCACATCGATGAATCCGCGCGAGGAGCTCGAGGCGATCGCACGTCGTGCCCTCTCCTTCGCCACCGCGGATGAGACGCGTGTCTCGATCCGCAACGACTCCGTTGGACAGACCCGCTTTGCCGGCGGTGAGATCACCACCAGCGGCGCTTCCACCGACCGCACGGTCACGATCACGAGCACGATCGGCAGGCAGCAGGCCTCGGCGTCGACGAACGTGACCGACGACGAGAGCCTTCGCCGCACGGTGGACCTCGCCGAGCGTCTCGCGCGCCTGTCACCGGAAGATCCGGAACTGCTGCCGGGGCTCGGACCGCAGGAGTACGCCACGATCCCGGCGTATGACCCGCGCACCGCGGAGTTGAACGCGGAGCAGCGGGCAACTGCGGTGGCGGGTCTGATCGCGGCAGCGAAGGCGGTCGATCCGTCACAGGACCTGTTCGTCGCGGGCTACCTCGAGGCAAATGCGAACCACGGCCGCCTGGTGGCGAACTCGAAGGGACTGATGGCGTTTCACGCCGACACGGAGGTCTCGCTCTCCAACACGGTGCGCACGCCGGACGGCACCGGCTCGGGGTGGGCGTCTGCCGGCGCGCGGGAGTGGGGACGGATCGACGCGCCGGCGCTCGGGCGTCGTGCGGCACAAAAGGCGGTCGCTTCGCGCAACCCGGTGGCGATCGAGCCAGGACGCTACACGGTCGTGCTCGAGCCCCAGGCCGTGGCCGACCTGATCCCGCTGCTGCTCGGCGCGTTCAACGCGCGCACGGCAGAAGAGGGACGCAGCCCATTCTCGCGGCGCGTCGCCGGGCAGACGCTCGAGCCGGGGCAGCCGGGACCGACGCTGCTCGGTGAGAAGATCGCCGACGAGCGCGTGATCCTGTACTCTGACCCCACCGATCCGGACATCCGCGGCACGCCATTCGACGGCGAGGGGCTGCCGACGCGGCGACGTGTGTGGGTCGAGAACGGCATGCTGAAGAACCTCATGTACAACCGCTTCTGGGCGCAGCGTCGCGGCATTCCCCTCTCGGAAGTCGGCGGCTTCGGCGGCGGCCTCAAGATGGCCGGCGGCACGCAATCGGTGGATGAGCTGATCGCGAGCACGCCGCGCGGCATCCTGGTGACTCGCAACTGGTACATCCGCAGTCTCGACCAGCGGACGGCCAGCTACACCGGCCTGACGCGCGACGGCACCTTCCTCATCGAGGATGGGAAGATCGCGCGCAGCGTGAAGAACTTCCGGTGGAACGAGTCGCCACTGCTGATGCTGAACCGCATCATGGCGATTGGCCAGGCGGAGCGGGTGTCGGCAGGGATGGTGATGCCGTCGCTGAAGGTGTCGGACTTCAACTTTGCGTCGATATCGGAAGCGGTGTGAGGAGAAGCCGCGACACCCTCAATCGATCCCCACCCGCCCCCTCGCCGCCGCGAGCAGCTTCGCCGAATCATATCCCACCCCGTCCTTGAACACCGTCGTCACGTTGCGGATGGTGGTCGGCGAGGCGGCAAGGTCGCCGCGGAGCACGACGAGGTCCGCCACCTTCCCTTCCTCGATGCTGCCCAGCTGGGCGTCGACGCCGAGGATCTTCGCGCCGTTGAGGGTCATGATCTGCACGACCGCGGCGGGGGTGAAGCCGGCCTCGATCAGCAACTCGTAGTTGCGCTGGTCGCCGAGGCCGGCGAGTGCGCCGCCAATCCCCGTCGGGTCCACGCCGGCGCCCATCACGCCGCCGGCGGCGACGAACGCACGCTCGAACGCCATCGCCTTGCGGAACAGCTCGGGCGTGTACGCGCTCGTCGCCGCGCTGTCGATCTGGTGGCGCATCCGGAGGTAGGAGGCGCGCACCTCGGGCGCCATCATCTCGAGCACGCGCTCCTCCTTCGTCGGCCGACCGGGGACAAACGGCTCGTACACGGCGAGCGTCGAGGTCATCGAAACACCGCGATCGAGCATCGTGCGGATGACGCGCTGCGCGGCAGCACCGGACGGATCCGACTGCGCGAGGCTCACGACGGCATTCACCGGGCACACGTCGGCGGGCTTGTCGGCGACGAAGTCGGTGGACGCCATCAACCCGTGCTCGAGGTTGTCGATGCCGAGGGCCACCGCCTCCTCGTAGCTCACGCTGCAGAGGTGCCCGGTTACCTTGATGCCGCGCTTGTGCGCCTCATCGATCGCGGCGCCGAGGGCCTCGCGGCTGATGTCGGTGTAGGCCTTCAGCCACGTGACGCCCTCCTGCGCCCAGTAGGCGGCGAAGCGCCGTGCCGCCTCCGGCGTGGCGATGGTCGCCATGCTGCCCGCGCTGCCGTCATCGCCGCCCGTGATGTACGGCGCGGTGAGGTGCACCCGCGGACCGGGAACGCGCCCCGCGTCGATCGCCGCCTTCGTGTTGATCTCGGCGTACGGGGAACGGCCGCCGGTGGTGCGGATCGTCGTCACGCCGCTGCCCAGGTACAGGCGCGGACCGGTGTAGCTCATTTGTACCGCGCGGCCGCCGGCAGCGGTATAGAAGAGGTGGTTGTGGACGCCGACGATGCCGGGGATCACGGTGTGCCCCGCGAGGTCCATCACGCGCGCCCCTTGAGGAATGGTGACGCGCGCCGCGGGCCCCGCCGCCGCGATGCGGCCGTCGCGCAGGACGATCGTCTGCGCC
>JACDHQ010000198.1 GCA_013820975.1 Gemmatimonadaceae bacterium | reverse complement strand
CTGCTGCTGCTCTTCGCCAACTGGATTCCGATCCTGCCCGCCGGCGGCGTGATCGATCCGGTGATGCACGACTACCTCGGGCCATGGGATCGCGTCGTGGACCGGATTCGCCACCTGATCCTGCCGGCCGGTGCGCTCGCCCTCGTGACCGTGGGGGGCATTGCACGCTACCAGCGCGCCGCGCTCCTCGAGGTGATGGAGGCCGACTACATGCGCACGGCGCGCGCGAAGGGGCTGACCGAGCGCGCGGCAGTCCTGCGCCACGCGCTTCGCAACGCACTGCTGCCGGTGATCACCATCGTCGGGCTGATGCTGCCGATGCTCGTGGGCGGCGCGGTGTTCGTCGAGCGGGTGTTCTCGTGGAACGGCATGGGCCTCCTTGCCGTGAATGCCATCGGCGCCCGCGACTATCCACTGATCACTGCGTCGGTCGCGGTAGGCGGGGTCATGGTGGCGTTCGGAAGCCTGATCGCCGATGCGCTGTACGCGGCCGCCGATCCGAGGCTTCGTGACGGCTGAGGTGTGGCGCCGGCTCTGGCGGCAGCGCCGCGCCCGCGTGGCACTCGGGCTCCTGGCCACCATCGCCCTCGCGGCGCTGCTCGCCCCGGTGATCGCACCGTACGATCCGATTGCCCAGCACGACATCATCGGGCTCAAGAGCCAGGCGCCATCCTGGTCGCATCCGTTCGGCACCGACCAGTACAGCCGCGACGTGCTGAGCCGCCTGATGTATGGCGCGAGGATCTCCCTCTCGGTCGCCGTGCTCGCCGTGTTCCTGTCCGGCACCTTGGCGCTGGCGTGGGGGGCGGTGGCCGGGTATTTCGGCGGCCGGCTCGACGCGGTGATGATGCGGATCATCGACGGCCTCATTTCCATCCCGCGTGTCCTGCTCCTGCTCGGCATCCTGGGGGTCTGGAGCGAGGTGACACTGCCGGTGCTGATCTTGCTTCTCGGCGGAACCGGCTGGTTCGGGGTGAGCCGGATGGTGCGTGCCGAGGTGCTGAGCGTGTCGCGGCGGGATCACGTGGCTGCGGTCCGCGCGCTCGGCGCAGGCGACTGGCGGATCCTCACCGGCCACGTGCTGCCGAATGCACTGGCTCCCGTGCTGGTGGCCGTGGCGCTCGGGGTCGGCAGCCTGATTGCGCTGGAGGGGGGGCTCTCGTATCTGGGAGTGGGCGTGCGCCCGCCGCATGCGAGCTGGGGCAACATCATTCAGGATGGCAGCATGAACGTCACCGGATTGTGGTGGATGAGTCTCTTCCCTGGCCTCGCAATCGCGGTCACGGTGCTGGCGTGCAACGTGGTCGGCGAAGCCTTGCGGGACGCGGTCGATCCCCGGCACCTTCCGGGTGCCCATGACTGAGCCGCTGCTGAAGGTCGAGAACCTCCACACCTTCTTCTACTCCGAGAATGGGGTGGCGCGCGCCGTGGACGGCGTGTCGTTCGCGGTCGGGGCTGGCGAGACGGTCGGGATCGTGGGCGAGTCGGGCTGTGGCAAGTCGGTTACGGCACTCTCCATCCTCCGGCTCGTGCGTCCCCCCGGGCGGATCGAGCAGGGCAGCCGGCTGCTCTTCGATGGGACCGACCTCCTGGGGCTCTCCGAGGAGCAGATGCGGAAGATTCGAGGCAACCGCATCGCGATGGTCTTTCAGGAGCCGATGACGGCGCTCAATCCGGTATTCACCGTCGGCGAGCAGATCGCCGAGGTGTCGCGGATTCACGAGGGCAAGTCGCGGAAGGATGCGTGGGCACGAGCGGTCGAGATGCTGACGCTGGTGGGGATCCCGTCGCCGGAGCAGCGGGCGAAGGAGTATCCGCACCAGCTGTCGGGGGGTATGCGGCAGCGGATCGTCATCGCGATGGCGCTGGTGATGAATCCCGCCCTCGTGATCGCCGACGAGCCCACCACGGCGCTCGACGTCACCATCCAGGCGCAGATCCTCGAGCTCCTCTCCGAGATGCAGCGCCGCGCCGGCATGTCGATCCTGATGATCACACACGACCTGGGCGTCGTTGCCGAAACGTGTACGCGCGTGATCGTGATGTACGGCGGTGAGATCGTCGAGGAGTCGTCGGTCGGCGACGTGTTCAAGGCGGCGCACCACCCGTACACCGAGGGGCTGCTCGGCGCGATGCCACGGGTCGGCGGCGGGCAGGAGCGGCTCACCACCATTCCCGGCACGGTGCCGCCCCCCACGGCGTGGCCGGTCGGGTGCCGCTTTCATGACCGCTGCCCCTACGCGTGGGACCGCTGTGTCAACGACCACCCGCCCCTCTACCAGATCGGTGCCGGCCACGTGTCGCGCTGCCACCTCGCGGAGGAGCCCGAGTACCGCAACCGGCCCCACCCGCCGCTGGTGGAGCAGGTGATGGGAGTCGGCGGCGTCGCGCAGGGTGGCGCGCCGGGTGAGCGCGAAAACGTGAAGGACCGGAGCGAGCTCACATGACCGCGCCACACAGTGTCGCGCACCCCCGTCCCCTGACCCCCGATCCCCTGCTGCGCGTAACCGACCTCCGGAAGTACTTTCCGGTGGGGACGGGGCTTTTCGGGCGTGGCGGCAGCTCCGTGAAGGCCGTGGACGGTGTGAGCTTCGACGTGCTGCCTGGGGAGACGCTCGGCCTCGTAGGCGAGTCGGGGTGTGGAAAGAGCACGACGGGGCGCGCCATCCTGCGGCTCATCGAGCCGACGTCGGGCTCGGTCACCTTCGCCGGCCAGAGCGTGCTCGACCTGGGCAGCACGGCGCTGCGCCAGCTGCGCCGGCAGATGCAGATCATCTTCCAGGATCCCTTCTCGAGCCTCAATCCGCGGATGAGCGTCGGCGCGATCGTGCGCGAGGGGCTCACGATCCACCGGCTCGCCGAGGGCGCCGAGGCGGACAAGCGGGTGAAGCAGCTGCTCCAGGAGGTCGGGCTGCGGCCGGAGTACTCGAACCGCTATCCGCACGAGTTCTCCGGGGGCCAGCGGCAGCGCATCGGCATTGCACGCGCGCTCGCGGTGGAGCCGAAGTTCATCGTGTGCGACGAACCGGTGTCCGCGCTCGACGTCAGCGTGCAGGCCCAGGTGGTGAACCTGTTGCAGGACCTGCAGCGCGACCGCGGGCTCGCCTACCTCTTCATCGCGCACGACCTTTCGGTCGTCGAGCACATCGCCGACCGCGTCGCCGTGATGTACCTCGGGAAGGTGGTCGAGCTGGCAACCCGCGAGGACCTGTACCGCGAGCCGCTCATGCCCTACACCCAGGCGCTGCTGTCGGCCGTTCCCGTGCCGAACCCCGCGGCAAGGCGCGATCGCATCGTGCTGACGGGTGACGTGCCCTCGCCATCCAATCCCCCGTCGGGCTGCGTCTTCCACCCGCGGTGTCACCACCCGGCCAAGGACGAGGCCTGCGCCCGGATCGTCCCGCCTCTCGAGGAGAAGGCCCCCGGTCACCTGGTGGCGTGCATCAAGCAGGCGCCGACCACCGTCACCTGGGAACAACAGCAGGCGGCTGGCGCGACCCGGCCGCCTGAGCGGTATCTTCCCCTCGCCGCGCTGCACGCCTAGCCGCGCGCCACTGCCCGTACGCGGGCCACGCCATCCTCATCCTCCCTCCCCATGGCGAACGACAAGAACGACTCGATGTTCGACCAGCCGCAGGCTGCTACGGTAGCCGCCGACCAGGCGCCGCCGGGCATGCACCGGACGGGCGCCGGCGACACCAGCTTCTTCGGTCACCCGCGCGGCCTGTCCACGCTCTTCTTCACCGAGATGTGGGAGCGGTTCTCGTACTACGGCCTGCGGCCGCTGCTCGTGCTCTTCATGTCGGCCGCGCTGTTCGACGGCGGTTTCGGCTTCGACCGCGGCCAGGCCTCGGCGATCGTCGGCATCTACGGCGCGTGTGTCTACCTCGCGTCACTCCCCGGTGGCTGGGTCGCCGACCGGCTGCTCGGCCTGCGCCGCGCCATCTTCTGGGGCGCGCTGCTGATCTCGCTCGGCCACATCTCGATCGGCGTGTCGTCGTTCCTCAACAGCCGGATGCCGTTCTTCATCGGGCTCATCCTGATCGTGCTTGGCACGGGGCTGCTGAAGCCGAACATCTCGGCGATCGTCGGCGACCTGTATCCGGAAGGCGGCGCGCGGCGCGATGCCGGCTTCTCGATCTTCTACATGGGCATCAACATCGGCGCGTTCGCCGGCCAGCTGATCACCGGCTTCCTCGGCGAGCAGGTGGGCTGGCACTGGGGCTTCAGCGCTGCCGGCCTCGGCATGCTCATCGGCCTCCTGACGTTCACCGCGCGCGCAAACAAGACACTCGGGGACATCGGCACCTCGCCGTCGCGCCATCCCGATCCGGCCGTGCAGTCTCGCCAGGAGCGGAACGTCAAGCTCGCGCTCGGCCTCGGGCTCGGCCTGCTGACCATCGTGGTGATCCTCGCCGGCACCGGGGCCATCACGATCGACCCGCAGGCGGTCGGCGCGCGGCTGCGCGACGTCATGCTCGTCATGGTCGCCGCGTTCTTTCTCTACGTGTTCTTCGCGGGCGGCCTGAACGTCGAGGAAAAGAAGCGGGTCGGGGTCATCCTGATCCTGTTCATCTTTGCGATGATCTTCTGGTCGGCGTTCGAGCAGGCCCCGACGTCGCTCAACCTGTTCGCCCGTGACTTCACCGACCGCCAGCTCGGCGGGTTCGAGATCCCGGCGACGTGGTTCCAGTCGGTGAACTCGCTGTTCGTCATCCTGCTCGCCCCGGTGTTCGCGGCGATGTGGGTGGGCTTCCAGCGGCGCGGCATCGACCTCTCGAGCCCGGCGAAGTTCGCGTCGGGCCTCGCGATGGCCGGCATCGGCTTCGTGCTGATGATCTTCGCCGCCAACCGCGTCGTCGCGAGCGGCGGCACGATGCTCGTGTCCCCGTGGTGGCTGGTGGGGAGCTACTTCTTCCAGACCGTCGGCGAACTGTCGCTCAGCCCCGTGGGCCTGTCGTCGATGACGAAGCTGTCGCCGCGCAAGTATGTCGGCCAGATGATGGGCATCTGGTTCACCGCGTCGGCGCTCGGCAACCTGATCGCGGGTCTCGTCGGTGGGCACGTCGATCCGGAGAACCTCGAGCAGATGCCGACCCTCTTCACCAACACGACGATTTCGCTCTTCGTCGCGGCTGCCGTGCTGGCGCTGCTGGCAATCCCGATCCGGCGGATGATGCGATCGGTGCCGGCTGCTAACCAATAGCTAGCGGCTAGCGGCTAGCGGCTAGCGGCTAGCGGCTAGCGGCTAGTTCGGATGGCGCCGGCC
>JACDHQ010000004.1 GCA_013820975.1 Gemmatimonadaceae bacterium | reverse complement strand
GGGTTGATGGAGGCGTCGCGCGAGTTCGACATGCCGGTGGGCTTCGGGCTCCTCACCTGCGACGACATGGCACAGGCCGAGGCGCGCGCCGGTGGCGCGCATGGTAACAAGGGGTGGGACGCGGCCCTGGCTGCGCTGGAGATGGCCGACCTCTTCGCACGCCTCGATGCAGCGGCGGAGGACGAGGGGTGAGGGTCGAGACGCGCGCCCGGGCGCGGGCGCTTCAGGCGCTGTACGCGTGGGATGTCCGCGGTGACGCGCAGCTCGAGAAAGTCGCCATGCAGGTCTGGGACGACCTCGCCATCACGGCGAGCGAGCGCACGCTCGCCCTGGCGCTCGTGCGCACCATCGCCGCCAGCCAGGGCGACATCGACGAGGAGCTTGGCGAGATCACGACCAACTGGCGCCTCCAGCGGCTCGGCGTCGTCGAACGCTGCGTGCTCCGCCTTGGCGCCGCCGAGATGCTCAACGGCGGAACCCCCGCGCGTGTGGTGATCCAGGAGGGCGTGCGGCTCGCGGAGCGCTTCGGCAGCGCCCAGAGCGCGAAGTTCGTGAACGGTGTGCTCGACGCCCTCGCCCGCCGCCGGGGGCAGCTGTAGTTGCGCATCCTCCTGGTCAACTGGCAGGATCGCGAGAACCCGCTGGCTGGAGGCGCCGAGATCCACCTCCATGAGATCTTCGGCCGCATTGCCGCGCGAGGGCACCAGGTCACGCTGCTCTGTGGCGGGTGGCCGGGCTCGCCGCCGCGCGCGACGCTCGATGGCATCGACGTCCACCGCGTGGGGACGCGCCACACCTTTCCCTTCCTGGCGCGACGCCACTACGAGACTCACCTGGCCGGTCACTTCGACGTCATCGTCGAGGATGTCAACAAGGTGCCGCTGTACACGCCGTTGTGGGGTGCTCCCTGCGTGGTGGCACTCGTCCCGCACCTCTTCGGCGGCACGGCCTTCCAGGAACTCGCAGCCCCGCTCGCGGCTGCCGTCTGGATGGCGGAGCGGCCGCTGGGCTTCGCCTACCGGGACATCAGGTTCCAGGCGATCAGCGAAAGCACCCGCGACGACCTGGCTGGGCGGGGGATCGACCCACGGCTGGTGACCGTGATCTACCCGGGCATCGACACCGTGGGGTTCACCCCCGACACGCGCCTCCGGTCTCCCGCCCCGCTGTTCGCCTATCTCGGGCGCCTGAAGAAGTACAAGGGCGTCCACTTCGTCATTGAGGCCTTTGCTCGGGTCGGCCACCCCAACGCAGTGCTCGAGATCGCTGGTGCCGGGGACTTTCGACCCGCGCTCGAGCGCCTGGCCCGTTCGCTTGACCTCCACGAGCGCGTGCGGTTTCTTGGGCGTATCAGCGAGACCGACAAACTCGCGCTGCTCCGGCGGGCCTGGGCGCTCGCATTCGCGTCACCCAAGGAGGGGTGGGGCATCACCAACCTCGAGGCAGCCGCCTGCGGCACACCCGTAGTCGCTTCGAACTCTCCGGGAATCCGGGAGTCCGTGCGCCACGGGGAAACCGGCTTCCTCGTGCGCCACGGTGACGTGGTGGCCATGGCCGACGCCATGAACCACCTGGCCGGCGACCTGGCCCTCGTAGATCGCCTGGGCACACAGGCCCGGCGGTTCGCGGAGAGCTTCACCTGGGAGCGGGCTGCTGCCGAGACGGAGCAGCACCTGCTCGCATCGATTCAGGGAGGAATGCGCTGATGGAGATTGTCTTTCACTCGCATCACGCCACCATTTCCGACCGCCTGCGCGCCCGGGCCGAATCCTCGGTCCGCAAGCTCGGCAAGCGCCTGCCTGGGGTCGTCAGCGCGACGATCCGGTTCGAGAACGACGGTCCCGTTCGCACAGTGGAACTCGTCCTGCTTGCGGCGGGCCGGCGTCAGCTGTTTGCGAAAGCGAGCGGACGCTACTGGGGACCGGCAATCGCCGATGCACACAAGCAGCTCGAGCAGCAGGTCACCAGCATGAAGCGCACTCGCAAGGAGCAGGGGCGCAAGGGCGTCAGCGAGCGGCGGGCCATCAGCGCGTGAGCGATCTCACCGCAGGCCGGCTCTACGAACGCCTTCGCGACCTGCTCGAGCTCGAGCCGCTGGCCGGCACGGCCGGGCTCGAGCGCCCGGTTAAAGGTCCCGACATTTCCAGCCCCGGGCTGGCGCTGGCCGGCCACGTGAGCCGCTTTCCCAGCCAGCGGCTCCAGGTGCTCGGCGAGACCGAGATAACCTACATCCGGAGCCTTCCCCCCGATGTCTGCCGGTCCAACCTGCGGGCGTTCTTCGGCTTCCCCATCCCCGCCGCGTTCGTCACGAAGGGGCAGAAGGTCCCTGACGAAGTGATGGAGGAGGCCGAGGCGGCTGGTGTCGCGGTCTTCTGCTCGGGGCTCAAGACCAATGAGTTCTACCATCGAATCAAGCCGTGGCTCGAGGAGGAGTTCGCCCCCTCCACCACGCTGCACGGCTCGCTGGCCGACGTCTTTGGCGTCGGCCTGCTCTTCGTTGGACGCAGCGGGATCGGCAAGTCGGAGTGCGTGCTCGA
This sequence comes from Gemmatimonadaceae bacterium, assembly GCA_013820975.1. Classification (GTDB taxonomy): domain Bacteria; phylum Gemmatimonadota; class Gemmatimonadetes; order Gemmatimonadales; family Gemmatimonadaceae; genus JACDHQ01. The sequence goes on along the minus strand of JACDHQ010000004.1, from coordinate 14,789 downwards.
CCTCGTCGAGCGCGGGCACCGCCTGGTGGCGGACGACCTCGTGATGGTGCGGAAGCGCGGCAGTGACGTGCTCATCGGCCGCGGGCACCAGTTGCAGCGACATTACATGGAGATCCGCGGCATCGGACTCGTCGACATCCCCGCCATCTTCGGCATCCAGGCCGTCCGCCAGCAGAAGCGGATCGAGGTCGTCGTGCAGCTCGAGGAATGGCAGGGCAGCGGACGGGTGGAGCGTACGGGGCTCGACCAGGAGACCACGACCGTGCTCGACGTCGAGTTGCCCAAGGCAACGGTGATGCTGAACGCGGGCAAGAACATCACGGTCATCGGGGAAGTGATCGCCATGAACCACCTGCTCCGATACAGCGGCATCAATCCGGCCGAGCGGTTCAACGAGCGGCTGATCAAGCACATGCACACGCAGGCGGAAGTGAACCGGTACCTCCGCGAAGACAATGAGTGAGCCGCGCGCCGTCGTCGCCGGTCACGGCGAGTATGCGAGCGGCATCATCTCCGCCGTGCAGCAGATCACCGGGCGGGGCGACATGCTCATCGCCGTCTCGGGTGCCGGACGATCGGCGGCGGAGATCGAGGCGCTGATCCGCTCGACGCTCGCCGAGCGCGACGTCCGCGTGATCTTCACCGATCTCCACGCGGGGAGCTGCTCCATGGCCGCGCGTCGACTGATGCGGGGGATCGAGGACGCGGTGCTCGTCTGCGGCGCGAACCTCCCCACCTTGCTCGACTTCGTGATGGCCGACGGGCTGACTCCACAGGACGCAGCGACGCGAGCACTGGAGCGGGGCCGCGGCGCGATGATGATGGTCGGCCCGTCGGCACCGCCGGCACCTGCGGGACCCACCGGGGGCGGAACCGCGTGACGCTGGTCCTGCACCGGATCGACGACCGCCTCATCCACGGCCAGGTCGTCGTCGGATGGGGCCAGCCGCTCGACATCGGCTTCATCGTGCTCGTCGATGACGCCATTGCCGCGAACGAGTGGGAGGCGGAGCTCTATCGCATGGGCGTGCCCGATGAGATGGAGGTGTTCTTTCACGATACGGCGAGCGCGCTGGCGGAACTCGACGCGTATCGCGCCGACGAGCGCGCGGGCATCCTCCTCACCGGCGAGATCGGCACCATGCAGCAGCTCGTGGACTTCGGTGGCATCCGCACGGTGAACCTCGGCGGCATCCACCACAAGCCTGGGCGCACGCAGCGCATGCGGTATGTCTTCCTCACCGAGCCGGAGGCCGACGCGCTCCGCGCGATGGCGGCCGGCGGCGTCGTGATCACGGCGCAGGACGTACCCACGGCGCGGGCGATTCCGCTGCCGGACGTCCTGTCGGGTGCCACGCTGTGAACCTGCTCGACGTGCTGCCCGTTGCCCTCCTGGGCGGCCTGCTCGGGCTCGACGTCGTGAGCTTCCCGCAGGCGATGCTGTCGCGTCCGATCGTAGCGGCGACGGCGGCGGGAGCGCTCCTCGGTGATCCGGCCGGCGGCCTGCTGATCGGTGCCGTGCTGGAACTCATCGCCCTCGAGACGCTGCCGTTCGGGGCGTCCCGCTATCCGGAATGGGGATCTGCGGCCGTCGTCGGCGGTGGAATCTTCGTGCATGAAGCCGTGCACCCCGCCGGCGCGATGGCCCTCGCGATCATCGGGGCACTGGCAACGGCGATGCTGAGCGGATGGTCGATGGTGAAGCTGCGCGAGCTGAACGCCCGATGGGCGACAAGCCGTCGTGATGCGCTGGATGCCGGCGCGCGGGGGACGGTGATCGGCCTGCAGCTCATGGGAATGACGGCCGACCTCGTGCGCGGGGCGGTCCTGACCGCCGTCGCCTATGCGCTGCTCACGCCAACGATGCATGCTGCACTCGAGGTATGGGGGGCAGACGTGCGCATCTCGCGCGCCGTTGCCGTTGTCGCGGCGGCGTCGGTCGCGCTGGCAGCGGTCTGGAAGATCTTCCATGCGGTGCCGGGCGTGCGCTGGATCTTCGGCGCCGGGTTCGGTATCGGGGTCGTGATCGTGTGGACTGGAGGATTCGGCACATGACCGCCCCGCCGACGCTTCCCCTGCGCACCCGGGCGGCGATTTTCCTGCGCATGCTCGCGATCCAGGGCTCGTGGAATTATGAGACGCTGCTCGGCAATGGCATCGGGTTCGCCATCGAGCCGGCGCTTCGCCTGCTGCCGGGAGGACCGCACACGCCTGAGTTCAAGTCGGCGCTCGCCCGGCAGTCCCGGTACTTCAATGCGCACCCGTACCTCGCCGGCATCGCCGTCGGGGCGCTGGCGCGTGCGGAGCTCGATCACGAACCGCCCGAGCTCATCGAGCGGTTCCGGACGGCGCTTCCCGGGCCGCTCGGCAGCGTCGGCGATCGGCTGGTGTGGGCCGGGTGGCTGCCCTTCTGCTCGCTTGTGGCCCTCGTCACCTTCGGCTTCGGAGTCGGCCCGCTCGGCGTCGTCGCCACCTTTCTGCTCATGTACAACGCCGGTCACTTCGCGCTCCGCATCTGGGGGCTCGAGACCGGCTGGAAGCACGGCCTCCGCGTTGCCCCGGCGCTGGCGCATCCGCTGCTCCGGCGCGGGCCGCAGGAGATCGGGCGCGCCGCAGCCTTCATGGCCGGCATCGCACTGCCGCTCGCCTTCAGCCGCATCATCGGTCCTGGACGGTTCGTGCTCGGCGGTGTCCTCGTCGCAGTGCTCGTGTCAACAGTGCTCGTCATTCGCCTCGGAGGACGCATGGAGGGTTGGCGGCTTGCGCTCCTCGGACTCATTGCATTCGCCCTTATCTCGGTCGCCAGCTGATGGTGGAACGCACCGTAACGATCGTCAACAGACAGGGACTCCACGCGCGACCCGCCGCGGAGATCGTCAAGCTCACCTCGAAGTTCACGTCCGAGGTGACGCTTGCGCGTGACGACCTCGAGGTGAACGGCAAGAGCATCATGGGGGTCATGATGCTCGCGGCGGAGCAGGGCGCCTCACTCCAGCTCCGCGCCGACGGGCCCGACGCGGAGCAGGCCCTCGACGCGCTCGCCGCGCTCATTGCCAACAAGTTCGGGGAGAGCTGATGGAGCGCCGCCTCGTCGGGATCCCGGCTTCGCCGGGTGTTGCGGTGGGCCCGGTGCACCTCCTCTGGTGGGAGGTGCCCGAGGTTCGGCATCGCATCATTCCCGACGAGGGCATTCCGGACGAGCAGACGCGATTCATCGGTGCCGTCGAGCGGTCGAAGACCCGCCTCCGCCAGGTGCGCGAGCGCGTGGAGGGCTCGGCGGGTCCGCAGGAAGCGGCGATCTTCGACGTGCAGCTCTCGATCCTCGAGGACGCCGAGCTCCTCACGGGGGTGGCGGAGCTGATCAAGCAGAACCTCGCAGCCGAAAAGGCATTCGATATCGTGATGTCCGACTGGCGCACCCGCTTTGCGCGCCACAGCCACCCGATGCTTCGCGAGCGGGTCGGCGACCTCACCGATGTGCACATCCGCGTGCTGACGCTGCTGCTCGGGCTGCCCGACCACGACCCGATCGACGTGCCGAAGGGCACCAACGCCATCGTCGTGACGCACGACCTGACGCCGAGCCTCACCGTGCAACTCGACCGCGAGGCGATTGCCGGGATCGCGACCGACGCGGGGACGCGCACGTCCCATGTCGCGATCCTCGCCCGGTCGCTCGGCCTTCCCGCCGTCGTCGGCCTCCGGTCGGTCACCACGGAGCTGACCGGTCGGGAGCGCGTGATCATCGATGGCTCGACGGGCATGCTGGCGATCAACCCGTCCGACGAAGATATCGCGCAGTACGAGCAACGCGCCCGCGAGGAAGTGGCCGCCGAAACGGAGCTGCGCGAGCTCGTCACCGCCGATGCAGTGACCACCGACGGCGTCGCCATCACGCTGCGTGCCAACGTGGACCTGCCCGAGGACAGCGACTACGCCGCGGCCACCGGGGCCGACGGCGTCGGGCTGATGCGCACCGAGTTCCTCGTCCTCGGCCGGGCGGCGATGCCGGACGAGGACGAACAGTACAAGGCCTACACCAAGGTCGTTTCAGCCTTCCACGGCCGTCCCGTCATCATCCGCACCTTCGACATCGGCGGCGACAAGCTGCCGATCGGTGGCTTCCCGGCCGAGGCGAACCCGTTCCTCGGGTGGCGAGCCATCCGCATGTGCCTCGATCAGCCTGACATGTTCCGCACGCAGCTGCGGGCGCTCATGCGCGCCGCAGTGCATGGGGATGTTCGCATCCTCCTGCCGCTCGTGGTCAGTGCCGAGGAAGTGCACGGCGCGCGGATGCTGCTGGACGAGGCCGCGGACGAGCTCGCGGAACGCGGCGTCGAGTTTCGCCGCGACGTCCCACTCGGCGTCATGATCGAGACCCCCGCCGCTGCCATCTCGGCGGAAACGCTGGTGGACGGCGTGTCGTTCTTCAGCATCGGCACCAATGACCTCGTCCAGTACACCCTCGCGGTGGACCGGGGCAACGCCAACCTCGCCTCACGCTTCACGCCCACGCATCCCGCGGTGCTGCAGCTGATCCGCCGCACCGTCGAGGTGGGCCACGAGCACGATATCGAGGTCGCCGTCTGCGGCGAGATGGGCTCGCATCCGCTGCTGGCGTTCGCCCTGCTCGGCCTCGGCGTCAGGGAAATGAGCGTGACGCCGCGATCCGTGCTCGTGGTCAAGCGCATGATTCGCAGCGTTTCGGTGGAAGCCGCGCGCGCCGCCGTGGAGGCCGCGCTCAAGGCCCGCACGGCGGCGGATGCCGAGTTCATCCTGGCCGAGCGCATCGGGGAGTTCGGCATCGTGACCCGCTCCGCGCAGGGGTGATGCGAAAGCGCTCAGGATGCCTGCGGCTGCAGGGGCCGTCGTGCCACGGCGAAACAACACCGCCGCGGAAGATCACGAGTGGAGCCCGCCGTCGCGTACCCGTGAGTCGTACCCTCGAACCGTAGTTCCCCGACCCCCGACCCCGACCCCGACCTCTATGTACGATCGCCGCCTCTTCACTTCCGAGTCCGTCACCGAAGGCCATCCGGACAAGATCGCCGACCAGATCTCCGACGCGGTCCTCGATGCGATTCTCGCCGACGATCCTGCTGCCCGCGTGGCCTGCGAGACGCTCGTCACCACCGGCCTCGCCTGCGTCGCCGGCGAGATCACGACGACGACCTACGTCGACATCCCCGAGATCGTCCGGGCGACGATCGAGCGGATCGGCTACACCGACGCGACCTTCGGGTTCGACAGCAACACCTGCGCGGTAATCAGCACCATCGGCCGCCAGTCGCCGGACATCGCGATGGGCGTCGATACGGGGGGTGCCGGGGACCAGGGGATGATGTTCGGCTACGCGTCGGACGAGACGCCGGAGCTGATGCCGCTCCCCATCCAGCTCGCCCATGCGCTCACCTTCGCGCTCGCCGAGCGGCGCAAGGATGGGTCGCTTCCCTGGTTGCGTCCCGATGGCAAGGCGCAGGTCACCGTGATCTACGAGGACGACGTACCGGTCGGCGTCGATGCGATCGTCGTCTCGACGCAGCATGCCGACGAGGTCTCCAACGCGAAGATCAAGCGGGCGATCATGGACGAGATCATCCTCGACGTCATTCCCGAGGAACTGCTCAGCCGGAAGACGCGCTATCACATCAATCCCACCGGGCGCTTCGTCGTCGGCGGTCCACAGGGCGATGCCGGCCTCACGGGCCGCAAGATCATCGTCGATACCTACGGTGGCATGGGGCGCCACGGTGGGGGCGCGTTCAGCGGGAAGGACCCATCGAAGGTCGATCGCTCGGCATCGTATGCCGCGCGCTGGGTGGCCAAGAACATCGTCGCGGCGAAGCTGGCCCGCCGATGTGAGGTCCAGCTCGCCTACGCCATCGGCGTCGCTGAGCCGGTGTCGGTGATGGTCAGCACGTTCGGAACTTCCACGGTGCCTGAGGCGGTAATCATGAACGCGGTGCGCGAGACCTTCGACCTGACCCCCCGTGGGATCAGCAAGGCACTCGACCTCCGCAAGCCCATCTACGGCCCGACGGCGTCATACGGTCACTTCGGGCGGGTGCCGGAGAAGATCGGTCGCGGCCGCCATGCCGCGACGCTGTTCACCTGGGAGCGCACCGACAAGGCGGCGGCGCTGCGCCGGGCGGTCCGCTAGCCACCGGGAGAGGCCCTGCATGATCGAAGTCTCCATCGCGCGCCTCGGACTGGACGCGAGCTCCAATGCCTACGTCGTCGTGTTGCAGGAACACGGCGGCGAGCGCCTGCTGCCGATCTGGATCGGCCAGCCGGAAGCGGAGTCGATCGTCATGCAGATCCACAACCTCAAGCGGGTGCGGCCGCTCACGCACGACCTCTGCAAGAACCTGATCGTCGGCCTCGGTGGCCAGCTCCAGCGGGTCGCGATCACCCGCGTGGAGCAGAACACCTACTTCGCGGAGCTCCATGTGCTGCGCGACGGCGAGATCGTCACGATCGACGCGCGTCCGTCGGACGGGATTGCCATCGCGCTCCGGCTCGACGCGCCGATCTTTGCCGCCGACGACCTGCTGAGCGATATCGCGCTCGAGATGACCGACGGCGACGACGATGACCCGGCCGACGAGCCGGAGTCGGGCTCGGACTATTCGTCACCCGGCGCGTCCCCCGGCAACGCCGCCCCGACCGATCTCTCGGCCGAGCAGCTCAAGAGCTACCTCGAGCGCCTGCGCCCCGAGGACTTCGGCAAGTTCAACCCGTGAGCGGTGCACGGCGGCGGCTGGCACTCCTTACGGCCGGCTTCCTTCTTGGCATCGCGGTGCCGGCGAGCCGCGCGGGAGCCCAGGATGTTCCGCTGGCCCCTGAGCCCCTGTCATCGGTCGTCGGACGGGTCGTCGTCGCGAGGGCGGGGGAGGAGCCCCGGCCGATCCCCGGCACGTGGGTCGCCCTCAGCCGGATCGGCAACGACACGGCCGGCGTGATCGACTCCGTCCGCACGGCATCCGATGGCGCCTACCGGTTCACGTACCGGCGCTTCGGCGACCCGGATGCGATCTACTTCACCGATGCCACCTACGGGGGCGTGGCCTACTTCACCGATCCGCTCCGTGGACTCAACGTCACCGGTGAGGACGCCGACCTCGTCGTCTTCGACACGGTGAGCGCGCCCGCGGGCGCGAAGTCGCCGCTGCGCGTGCGCGGGCGCCACTTCGTCGTCGGTGCCGCGCTGCCTCGCGGGCGCCGCGCCGTCGTCGAGGTATTCGAGCTCACCAACGACACCTCCCTCACGATCGTGCCGCGCAGCGACGTCGATCCGGTCTGGAGCGCGGCGCTGGTGCCCGGCGCTGAGCAGGCCGAGGTGGGCGATGGCGACGTCAGCGCCAGCGTGGTCCATTTCCGTGACGGGCGCGCCGAACTGTTTGCCCCGATCGCGCCGGGGCTGCGTCAGCTCTCGATTCACTATACGGTGCCGGAGTCTGCCTTCCCGCTGACGCTGGCGCTTCCCGATTCGCTCGAGGTGCTCGAGGTGCTGCTCGCCGGCTCCGGGGGCACCGCCACGGGTGCCGGACTGCACGCCGAGCGTGGCGTCACGATCGAGGAAGAGCCGTACGCCCGTTTCTTGTCCCGCCAGGCCGAGGCAGGCGATGAAGTGGTGATCCGTATCGCGGGCAGTGCCGCCGAGCGATTCGCCGTACCCCTCGTCATCGGGCTCTCGGTGCTCGTGTTCGCCGCCGCACTGGTGCATGTCCGCCGGACCACGTATCGTTCGTCCCACAACTGATTCGAGCGGACGGGGACCACGGAAACCGGTGTGAGACCGGTGCGGCCCCGCCACTGTAACGGGCAGTACGCGTGCGCTCAGGATGCCACTGGCTTCGGCCGGGAAGGCGGGGGCACGGCCCGGAGCCAGGAGACGACCTTCGTCCGCGCCACGTTCACAGACCCTCGGGGGAGGGCTGGTGGCGCTCCATGCGCAGCGAGCCTCCGCTCCGGCGCCGGCAGCGTTCCGGGCATCCTCCCTCGCGGCAAGGATGCCCTTCGTGTTTTCCGCCGGATTCACGCATCGTTCCCTCCTGCTGGGCTGCTTCGCCCTCGTCGGGCCGGCAGTCGCATGCGATGCGTCATCTCGCAATTCGGTGCCGCCGTCGCAGGGCGTGTCCGCCGCCGCGTCCGCCGCCGCGTCCGCCGCCGCGTCCGCCGACGCGTCCGCCAACGACGACTTCGGCATGCCCCTGCCTCGCGGACGCACGTTCAGCCGCATCATCGCCCTCGAGCCGGCGACCACCGAGATCCTGTTTGCGCTTGGCGCCGGCGACCGCCTCGTCGGCCGCTCCCGCTTCGACACCTATCCCGACTCGGCGCTCGCCGTTCCCGACCTTGGCGACGGCATCCGGCCGAACGTCGAGGCGCTCGTCGCCGCGCGCCCTGATCTCGTCGTGCTCTACGCCAGCAGCGACAACCGGCCGGCGGCAGAGCGCCTGCGTACACTCGGCATCGCGACGGCGGGATTCCGGAGCGACCGCATCGAGGGATTCGCCCGCATCACGATGGAGCTCGGCCGGCTTGCTGGCGATACCGTGCGCGCCATGGCGGTCCGCGACTCCGTGCTCCGCACCCTCGCCATAGTGCAGCACATCACGAGCGAGTCGGCCCGTCCGAGTGTGCTGATGCCCGTGTGGCACAATCCGCTGTATGTCATCGGCGGCGCGAGCTTCATGAACGAGCTGGTGACGATCGCCGGCGGCCGGAACGTCTACGGTTCCCTCGATGCCCCGTCGCCGCAGGTGACGTTCGAGGATGTCGTTCGCCGGAACGCGGACATCATTCTCGTGAGCCCGGTCGGGCGCGAGCGGCTGATCGCCAACGCAGGGTGGCGGGTCATTCCCGCCGTGCGCGACGGACGCGTGCTGGCGTATGACACGCTCGTCACCGGGCGCCCCGGCGTGCGCCTTGGCGAGGCGGCCGTTTCGCTCGCACGGCTGCTGCATCCTGAACTGTCGGCGGCACTTCCGTGACGCCTCCGGCGCTAGCCCTTCGCTGGGGGATGCTGGTTGTCGCGCTGCTGGCGTCGGCGACGATGGGCATCGCGGTCGGGGCGTTCCCGCTTTCCGCATCGGACGTGTGGGGCGCCCTCTTCGGCGACGGCGATCCGACGGCCGTTGCGGTCGTCCATACGCTGCGACTGCCTCGTGTCGTGCTCGGCGCACTCGTCGGCGCGGCGCTCGGTACCGCCGGTGGGGCGTTGCAGGGCGCACTGCGCAATCCACTGGCAGAGCCGTACCTGCTCGGCGTGTCCGGTGGGGCGGCCGTTGGCGCGAGTCTCGCGTTCGCGCTCGGCGCCCCGTTCGCGCTGATCCCGCCGGCGGCGTTCGGCGGGGCACTGGCGGCCGTCGGCCTCGCGCTGCTCATCTCGCGAGCCGGTACCCGGAGTGATCCGCGTGTCCTGCTCATGGCCGGTGTCGTCGTCGGGGCGTTCGCCAACGCCGCCATCATGGTCGTGCTCGCGGACCTCGGGTCGAACACCGTGCGCAACGCGCTCTGGTGGATGATGGGCTCCGTTGCGGATGCGAACTGGGCGCAGGTGCGCTGGCTGGCGACATACGCAGCCATCACCGGCGGGCTCCTCATCGCGTGGGCACGCCAGGTGGACCTGCTGGCCCTGGGCGAGGATGCGGCGGCGGGCCTTGGCCTCGATGCCGACCGCGCCGCGCCGCGCATCTACATCGTCGCCTCGTTGCTCGCCGCCGCGACCGTGGCGTCGGCTGGGCTCGTGGGCTTCGTCGGCCTCGTCGTTCCGCATCTCGCACGGGCACTTGGCTTTCGGCACCATCGCGCGGTGTTCGTCGCCAGCGCGCTTGCCGGTGCATCGCTGGTCGTCCTCGCCGATGTCCTCGCGCGGACCGTACGGGCGCCTGCGGAGTTGCCGCTCGGTGCGGTCACGGCGCTGATCGGGGTGCCGTTCTTCCTCGCGCGCATCCGGCGGCTCGCATGATCGAGTTCCGCGAGGTGACCGTCCGCTACGCGGGTGCGCTCCGTCCGGCGCTGCAGTCCGTCTCGATCGCGGCGCCGCGCGGGTCGCTCACCGCCGTCGTCGGTCCCAATGGAAGCGGCAAGAGCACGCTGGTCAGGGCACTGATCGGCCGCCAGCCGCTGGCGGGTGGCGATGTCCGCGTCGATGGCGTGCCGGTGGCGCAGATGGATCGCGTCGCCATCGCGCGCCGCATTGCCATCGTCACCCAGCGCGAGGACGCCGTCTTTTCGCTTCCCGTGCGCGACTATGTCGCGATGGGACGGTATCCGCATATCGGCGGCTGGCGCGGGCTTGGCGCCGCCGATCACGTCGCGATCGACCGCGCAGCCTCGCTCACCGACCTGCACGTGTTCATGGATCGGCGCCTCGATACGCTGTCCGGGGGAGAGTGGCAGCGGGTGCGGCTGGCGCGGGCGATTGCGCAGGGGGGTGACGCCATCGTCCTCGATGAGCCCACGACCTTTCTCGACATCGCCCACGAGATGCAGGTGTTCGAGCTGCTCTCCCGGCTTGCGCACGTGGAACGGCTTGCGGTGCTGCTCGTCAGCCACCAGCTGAATCTCGTGGCCCGGTTCGCTGACCATATCGTGTTGCTCCACGAAGGCACCGTGGCGGCCGCCGGGACGGCACACGAGGTGATGCGCGGCGAGGTGCTCGAGCGCGTGTACCAGTGGCCGCTCGTCGTCTCGCGCGACCCTGCGGTGGGTGCACCGGCCCTGGTCCCCCTGCGGCGCCGATGATGATACTTTCGCACCTCCTGCTTGCCGCGGCCCTTCAACTCCCGGATTGTGCCGCCTCCGGGTCCCGAGACGGCGTCGTGCGCGATGCTCAGACGGCGATCGGCATTGCGGACGCCGTCGTCGCGGGCCGCCGCCAGCGCGTGCGGACGTTGCCTGACGGACGGTTCAGCATCGTGGCGGCGGGCTGCGACACGTTGCATGTGCGGCGGCTCGGGTATCGAGGGGCGTCGCATGTGCTGTTGGCGGAAGGTCCCGTCGTGATCGCCATGCAACGCGCCGCAGTGCCACTCCCCGCCGTGGAGGCACGCGCGGCAGCAGGAAGCCAGGGCCGCACCGTGGTCACGGGTGACGCGGCGGAGGCCCGCATCCTTGGGGGAAGCAGTGCCGGCGACCTTGCGGCAACGCTGCCGTTCGTCGGTGTACGCATGGTATCGGGTCGAACGGCGCTGTCCGTTCGAGGCAGTCGTCCGGAGCAGGTACTGGTCACGCTCGACGGGATCCCACTCAACGATCCCGCGACGGGCACGGCCGACCTCGCGGACATTCCCCTCGCCGCGCTCGGCGGCGTTTCGGTCGCCTTCGGCACCAGTGGCGCGGTACATGGAAGCGGCGCCACCGGTGGCGTCATGGCGCTTCACTCCGGCACCGGCACCATCGTCGCCGGCCAGGTGGGCGCGTATGGCAACCGTGCAGTCGAGGGGGCATGGACGAACGCAGGCGCCGCTGGCCGCATTCGCATCGGTGGTGCATTCGCCACGGGCGATGATGACTTCTCCTTTCGCAACGTGGCCGCGGCTGCACCGGCAGATACCGTCGAGCGTCGCCGCAACAACGACTTCCAGCGGGCGAGCGGCTTCCTGACCGCCGCAGCGAGTCGCTGGCAATTGCTCGTGCTCCATGGCGAGACGGAGCGCGGCCTCGTGGGACCGATGAACGTCCGCGCGTTCGACGGCGATCGGGGCCGGACTGCACGCTCCGTCGCGCGCGTTGCGACGACGGCGGGCCCGGTTGACCTTCACGCCTCCGCGCGACATGTCGCGGCGCGGTATGACGGCGGTGCCGGCGCACACCCCGCGTTCCGGGTCCGTGCCCGGTCGCTCGGCGTCGCGGCAGCCATGCCGGTGGCGTGGCTCGCGCTGGAGTCGGGCGCCAGCATCGATCGGGTGGATGGATCCACCCTGGCGCGGTCGTCGCGCAGCGCGGCATTCGCTGGCGCGCATGCCGTCCGTGATCTTGGAAGGCTCCGCGCCAGCGGCGCGCTCAGGCTCGATGTCGTCGAACGATCGATGGGCCGACTCTCGCCATCGCTCGTCGTTGAGCGCCCCGGGGCGGTCACCCTCGCTGCCCGCGTCGGCCAGGGGTTCCGGGTGCCGACGTTCTACGACATCTACTTCGCCTCGCCCCAGCGCATCACGGTGCAGCCGCTCGTGCCGGAGCGTGTCGCGCTCGATGCAGAGGTGCGTGCATCTGCCGATGCGGGCTGCGGTGGGGTGTGTTCCGTGCAGGCGGCCGTGTCGCTCTTCGAGCGGCGGACGCATGACGCCATCGTCTGGTTCCCTGGCAATGTCGGATGGAGCCCGCAGAACGTCCCCGAGGAGCGGGCCCGCGGTGGGGAAGTGCAGGTCGCAATGCGCCGTCCCGGCGTCACAGCGAAGGCCTGGGGGGGCAGCTACCACACGATGCTCTGGGACGGCTTCCTCGAGATGCGCACTCCATACGTCCCGTATTGGGCTGGCGGGGGGGTGATCAACTCCGATGGCGAGCACCTCTCCACTCGGATTCAGGTCACGTATACGGGTCGCCGCCCGTTCGTGACCGGTCCCGCGATCGCGGAGCTCGAGTTGCCGCAGGTGACGGTCGTTGCCCTCGGCATCCAGCGTCATCAGGCCACGGAGCGTGGCCTGCTCACCATCACGCTCTCGGTCGACGACCTCCTCGACGTGAGACCCGAATTTGTCCGGCGCTATCCCACCGCTGGCCGTCGATGGACGGCCGGCCTGTCACTCTCACCTCGCAGACCATGATGCACTCACGTCGTCACGCCAGTGCTGCCGGGCTTCTCCTGGCCACCACCATCACTTCCGCATGCGTTGACTCGCCGACGGAGCCCCCGCCACCACCGCCGACTCGCGGTGTCGTGGTGCTCCACGCCATCGGTGCCCTCAAGGGAGTCACGGTCAACGACACCGCGGCTGCAGGCCCGCGAATCGCGCTTCCGGCGGAGTACGACGGCGGGGGCATGTTCCTGCATGCCGACACGGCCGTCACCACATCGAGCAGCTGGGGCACGAACAAGCTCTATCTCATCCCGCTCCTGGCCGGCGGGGTGCGCGAGGCCGAGATGCCGGCCGGAGCGAATGCGGCGGGGGCGTCGCTGGCGCACGGCTTCCAGGGGGCGCACGCCGCCGTCGCCCTTCGTGCGACCCAGCGGCTTGGCCTCGTCACCTTCGGAGCCGCGGGTGCCGGGACGGTGACCCAGCTCGATGCCGTCGGGCGCTGCCCCTACGACGTCGCCGCGCACGCAGGCAACCTCTGGGTCGTGGACTACAACGCGGCCTGCGACGCAGGGTATCAGTCCCTCGGGGATTCGCGGCTGATCCGCGTGGAGCCGAACAGTGCGGTGCGCGACACCGTCAGGCTCCCTGGCGTGAAGAACGCAACCGGCATCATCATGGACGGCGATCTCGCGTACGTCAGCGCGATCGGCGACGCCGACTACTCCGCATACCCTGCGGTGACGTTCGTCACGCCGGGGTCCATCACTGTCGTCAACCTGCGCACCCGCCAGGTGGTCGGTACACTCTCGCTGCCGCAGGGCACCAACGGTGCCACCGCCAGTCTCGGCGCCGACGGAAGGCTGTATGTCGTCGCGTACGTGAACACCAGCTTCGAGCAGGGCGTGTTCGCGATCAATCCCGCTTCGCTGTCCTTCGCCGGCCTGCGGAATCCCGGCTCGCAGACGCTCCGGCTCACCCGTGCGTCGGGAAGCCCCGGCCAGTGCGGGGCAGCAACGGCGAACGCCCTGGGTCACGTGTACTGCGTCGTCAACCAGGGAGCCGGCCAGAGCACCTCGGTGGTGGTCTTCCACGCCTCGACTGGCGCTGAGATCCGGACCGTGGCTACCGGAGGGACAGGCGGCGTCGCAATCGCCCTTCGGTAGCCCCGGCCATCTCGAGAGCGCCGCAGGAGAGCCGCGGCCGCGCGACTCACCCGCCGGTACAGCCGCCCTGGTATCTTCCTGCATGCCGCTGGTGAGCACCGACGCCATCATCCTCCATGCCTTCGACTACCTCGAGTCATCGAGGATCCTGCGCCTGCTCACGCGCGATGCCGGGGTCAGGTCGGTGGTGGCGAAGGGGTTGCGCAAGTCCACTCGCCGCTTCGGCGGCGGCGTGGACCTGTTTGCCCGCGGCACCGCCCACCTGTACACGAAACCCGGACGCGACCTCGACACGCTGGCCGGCTTCGAGGACCTGCGCGTCCGCTTCGACCTCGCGGCCGACATGGCGCGCTTCACCGGCGCGTCGGTACTCGCCGAACTCGTGCTGCGCTTCGCCCGCGAAGCCGAGGCAGATGCCACGCTGTTCGACACCCTCGTGCACGCGGTGGACGGGGTTGCGGATTCCGCCGGAAGCAGGGCTGTGGAAGCCGTGCTCGCGGGCGCCTGGCGGATCGTCGCCGCGCTTGGATTCGCTCCCGCGGTCGAGCGTTGCAGCGACTGCCACGCGCCTTTTGCCGCAGACGAGCAGGTGCTCTTCAGTCACCCGGTCGGCGGCGCCCTCTGCCAGCGCTGCGGCCGTATAGCCCGCGGACGCCTTCTCCCACCCCTCGCCCGGGCCGCACTTGCTACGTGGCTCCAGGGAGACCGCCTGTCAGGGATCGACGAAGCCGAGGGTCGCGCGCACCAGCGTCTCCTGCGGGAGTTTCTCGAGGAACACCTGACAGACGGCCGCCCCCTTCGCGCCTATTCAGCATGGGAGACTGAACGCTGGTCGTCGGCCATCTGACGCTGGCAGGGAGGCGCGGTTGGACCCGGA
>JACDHQ010000197.1 GCA_013820975.1 Gemmatimonadaceae bacterium | reverse complement strand
AGCCGAGGAAGACCGAGCCCATGCCACCTTCGTCGAGGTAGCCGACCACGCGGATCGCCGGGGCCAGCTCGAGCGCCAGCTCGCGCCAGACACGCTGGAGTGCGGGCGCGATCCCGTCGGGCGCCTGCGGTGTGCGCTGGCTCGCCGACCGGCGGCTGCCCCGCGGCAGCGGCGCATCGCAGAGCGCGCAGGCCGTTGCGCGAGCGCCCACCCCAGCGCCGCAGGTGGGGCATACGTTGTAGGTGGACATCAGCCCGGCCATGCCGTCCAAGCTACGACGGCAGGCCGGTCCCGCCAGAGCATCCCCCTGCGAGGGCGCCGCGCGGCGGGTAATATCCCGGTGGGGTGCATCCTGGCCGCCTCGACCTTTCACCTGTGAGACCCGACGTGCGATTCTCTCTCCTCGCCTTCTCCGGATTGCTGGCGTTCACCTCCGCCGCGGCACCGGCCCAGCAGGCGCCAGCCGCTTCCGGCTTCGACCTGTCGATCCGCAACATCATGCGCGGCCCCGAGTTGTACGGCCGCGAACCGGAGCAGGTGCGCTGGACCGCCGACGGCCGGTGGATCTACTTCTCGTGGAACGAGCCGGGCACCGACTGGCGGGAGCCCCGCCAGCCCTACCGTGTCCGCGCCGAGCCCGGGGCGCGCCCGGAGCGGGTGACGACGGCGCACATGGACAGTGCCGGCCCGGCGATGCAGAGCGGCGAGCTGTCGCGCGACGGCCGGCTCCGCGCCGTGGCCTACCAGGGGGACCTCTACGTCGTGGATGTGGCGCTGGGGACGACCCGCCGCCTCACCGACACCCCGGCGATGGAGTCGAGCCCGACCTTCGGTGTGGACGGATCGGTGCTCTACTACGTTCGCGACAACAACGTGTATTCCGTCGCGCTGGTGACCGGCCTCACGACGCAGCTCACCGACGTGCGCATGGGCCCCGCGCCACGCGATCCCGCGGTCGCCGAGGGCCAGCGCGGCTTCCTCGAGCGCCAGCAGCGCGAGTTGCTGGGCGCGATCCGCGACCGGCTCGCGACCGACAGCGTCGCGCGGGCCGAGCGTGAGGCGCGGGAGGCAGCCCGCGTCAAGCCGCTCTACCTGAACCAGGGCGAGCGGGTCGGCCGCCTCAGTGTCTCGCCAAACGGCCGGGCGCTGCTCATCTCGACCGTCGTCCCGAACGAGCGCTCGCTGAACGTCCCCGTTCCCAACTACATCACGTCGAGCGGCTACACCGAGAACCTCCGGTCTCGCGACAAGGTAGGTGACGCCCAGTCATCGGGGCGCATCGCCTACATGAGGCTGCCCACCGGCGACGTGACATTCCTGCGCCCCACCGGGAGCGACACGGCGGCCGTGGCATCGTTCGCCCAGATCCTTGGCTGGAACGAAACCGGGACGCATGGTCTCATCTTCGTCTCGAGTGCGGACTTCAAGACCCGATGGATCAGCACCGTCAGTGCCGCCGACGGCACGCTGCGCACGATCGATTCGCTGCGCGACACGGCGTGGGTGGCGGGACCGTGCTTTTCGTGTGGCGGATGGACCGAGGGGGGCGAGCGCGCCTGGTTCGTCTCGGAAGCCGACGGCTTCGCGCACCTCTACTCGGTGCGCCCCGATGGAAGCGACCGCCGCCAGCTCACGAGCGGCCGCTGGGAGGTAAAGGGCGTCACGCTCTCGCGCGACAACCGCACCTTCTATCTCTCGACGAACGAGACGACACCTGCGGAGACGCATCTCTGGCGGATGCCGGTCGGTGGTGGGGCCCGCACGCGAATCACCGGCGGCACCGGCGCGCACCAGGTCACCCTCTCGCCCAACGAGCAGTGGCTCGCCACCGTGTTCTCGGAGGCGAACAAGCCATGGGAGCTGTACCTCATGCGCAACCAGGCGAACGCGCCGATGTCGCAGCTCACGACCTCGCCGAGCGCCGAGTTCCGTTCACACGGCTGGATCAAGCCGGCGATCGTCCAGATCCCCGCGTCTGACGGCGCGCGGATCCCGGCACGCATCTACCGCCCGTCCGATGTCGGGGCGACGCCAAACGGGGCGGCCGTGATCTTCGTGCATGGCGCCGGCTACCTGCAGAACGTGCACAACTGGTGGTCGAGCTACGCGCGCGAGTACATGTTCCACCACTTCCTTGCGACGCAGGGCTACACCGTGGTCGACATCGACTTCCGTGCATCGGCGGGGTACGGCCGTGACTGGCGCACGGCGATCTACCGGTACATGGGCGGTCGCGACCTGCAGGACCACGTGGACGCCTCGAAGTGGCTCGGCAGCGAGATGGGGATCCCGAGCGAGCGCGTGGGGATCTATGGCGGCAGCTATGGCGGCTTCATCACGCTGATGGCGCTGTTCACCGAGCCCGCACACTTCGGCGCCGGCGCCGCGCTGCGCTCGGTGACCGACTGGGCGCACTACAACCACCCGTATACCGGGCGCATCCTCAACCTCCCGCAGGGCGACTCGATCGCGTACCGCCAGTCGTCGCCGATTTATCACGCTGAGGGCCTTGCCGACCCTCTTCTCATCGCCCACGGCATGGTGGACGTCAACGTGCATTTCTCCGACGTCGTGCGGCTGGCGCAACGGTTGATCGAGCTCGGCAAGACCGATTGGGAGATGGCGGTCTATCCGGTGGAGGACCACGCGTTCATCCGTCCCGACTCGTGGACCGACGAGTATCGCCGGATCTACGAGCTGTTCGAGCGTCACCTGCACCCCGGAGTGGTGCGCCCGTCCGTAAGTCCGGCTGGTGCGCCGCGCTGACCACGCGTCGCGCAGCCGGGGCGCCACACGGGGCCCCGCTGCAGCGGCGGCGCGATGGTTCACTCGCGCCGCCGCCGTCGTGCGCCGGCTCATCGGGGCGCCTGATTACGAGGGGTACGTCGCCTTCGTTGCTGCGACGAATGACCGAGTCATGTCGCAGCGGGAATTCACCGAGGCACGGCTTGCGGCGAAGTACGACCGGCCGGGGTCGCGGTGCTGCTGAACATGGTGAGTCGCAGCTCAACGGAGCTGCTATGGAGCAGGACGTCGCCGATCCACATCACGCGGCCCAATCCCCTGCCCTCGCCGGGCCGCGATGTCCGCGGGTTGGAACAAGCGATCGCCCGCGGCGTCGGCGCCGCCGAATCGCACCACCACATGATTAAGGATCGCGGCCAGTTCCGCGTCGGTGACGTGGTGCATGCGTGGCATCGGCGCTCGCCAGCGAGCGCTGGAGAGCCCGTACAGGTGCAGGTCGATCAGGTACGCCCGTGCTGCCTCCGCGGGGAAGGTGACCGCGATGGGTCGAAGCGGCGGATACTGATCCCACCCGGTACCGTCGGGCGAGTGGCAGTTCGCGCAGTTGCGCGCGTAGCCATACGCGCCGAGGTCGCCCCACTCGAACTCGTGCGCCGTGGCAGGCTCGTGGCGACTGAGGAGCATCGCCTCGTCCACGATGACGAGCTGCCGCGAGCGGACGGTGCCGAACGCCGCCGCCCCGCCGACCAGCAGCGTCGCGATGACGTACACCGCCGTGTGTGCAATGACATGGCGCACGGCGTGCTCCTCAGGCGAGGTTGAAGCGTTCGAGCTGCACCTGCGACTCCGCGATGCCCTGCTCCAGCAGCGCATCGTGCACGGCGTCCATCATCGCCGGTGGCCCGCAGACGAAGTACGATCGGCGCGCGCGGTCGTCCGGCAGCCGCCGGTCCAGCAGCGCCGCGTCGATGAATCCGCGTTCTCCATCCCAGTCCTCCGGCGCCTCCTCGGGGACGAGCACGGTCTCGAGGGCGAGGCGCCCCTCCAGGTCGCGCACTACCTCGCCATAGGTCACGGCATCGAGCGACTTCTCGGCGTACAGCAGCAGCACCGGGCGGGGGTCGTTGCGATCAGCCATCGTGTGCAGGAACGACATCATCGGCGTCATCCCGATCCCGCCGCCGATGAACACGAACCCGACCGCCGGATACCGGTCGATGCTGAACGCGCCGTGCGGGCCGTCGAGGAAGACGCGCGCCCCGGGTTGCACCGCGGCGATTCGCCTCGAGAAGTCGCCCGCCTCCTTGATGCCGAATTCGATGCGGTCCCTCCGCTCGGCGCTCGAGGCGAAGCTGAAGGGATGCTCGTCGAGCGTGAAGGGGGAGCGTGCGAGCTTCAGCCAGGCGAACTGCCCAGGCGCGAAGCGGATGCCGGCGTGGTTCACCGGCTCGAGCACGAGGGTGTGCGTATCGCCCGGAAGCGCCCGAAGCTCCGCCACCTGCCAGCGGTACGCCTGCTGCCGTGCGGGCTTGAGCACCCGCAGGTACACGATGAGCCCGACCATCAGCACCGCGGTGCCGATCCAGACGGCGTGCTTCCAGAAGGTATTCGTGTAGAGTCCGGCCAGCGACACGTGCACCTGCGCCGCGACGATGGCCGTGACCCCGAGCACCAGGTGCCACATGCGCCAGCGTTCATAGCCGAGTCGAAGCCGCTCGCGATAGAGCGACGTGACGGCGATCGCGAGCAGGGCGGCAACGCTGAGCAGCCCGGCGCGACTCGCCCAGTTGCCGCCGAACGGATTGAGGAGCTCGAGGCGCGCCGGATAATCCACCACGAGGATGAGCGGGTGGGCCAGGATCGCGGCGATGGCCACCATCGCGATGCTGCGGTGGTACTGGAGGATGACGTCGATGCCGTAGGGAGCGGTGACCCGCTTGAACCGGGCGATGAGGACGAACTGCACGGCGAGCTGCGTGAGCCCGACGAACCCCAGTGCGACCGAGAACTCGATCCAGAAGCCGCGTCCCGACGGCACCGGGGGGACGAGCATCAGTCCGACCGGGGCGAGGACCACCACCAGGTAGAGTGCGATCCAGAAGACGCCGCTGATCGTCCGGGTCATCGAGGGGGCAGTGGGGGAGACGGCCGCTACTTCGGCTCCATGGCAGCGGCTTCATCCGCGCGACCGGTGGCGCGGAGCAGGGCTGCATAGTCGCGGCGAGTCTCGGCGATGTTCGCATGGCCCGCGCCAAAGGCCTGCTCGCGGATCGCCAGCGCACGGCGGTAGAGCGGCTCGGCCTCGGCGAACCGGCGCTGGTCGCGCAGGAGGCCGGCCAGGCCGTTGAGCGTGGTGGCCACACTCGGATGCGTCGCCGTCAGGGCCTGCTCCTTCACCCGAAGGGCGCGGGTGAAGAGCGATTCGCTCTCGGCAAATCGCCCGAGCTTCCAGTAGGTCTCCGCGAGGTTGTTCGCGTTCGCCGCCACATCCGGATGGCTCGTCGGGTGGATACGTTCGTAGATGCGGCGCGTGCGCTC
>JACDHQ010000196.1 GCA_013820975.1 Gemmatimonadaceae bacterium | reverse complement strand
CGCTACGACACCTCGGAGTAGTGCCCGCCTTCGGCCATCCGCTCCCAGACCTGCTGCATCGTGTCGCTGCCACCAAGCAGGAACCGGCACTGGCTGGCACCGGTGGACCGGCACTCCACCTCCATCACGGCCAGCGGCTGGTCGGCTACGCGGCCGAAGAAGGCGGCCAGCAGCCCGGTGCCGACGTGACAGCAGGGCTGGTCCATTCCCGCCACACCCGACGCCTCGATCCAGTCGGGGGAGTCGATCGTCGCGACCGGCGTCCCGCTGCCGAACGAGAAGGAGCCCCATCCGAGGTCCGCGAAGAACTCGGAGGCCAGCGTTGCGAAGCCCGCGACGTCGAGCGACTCCGGCTCCGAGCGTCCCTCCGCGGCCAGCCACGAGGTGAACGCCGCATACACCGCATCGCCACCGGCGTAGCCGGCCTGCTGGAGGTAGCCCGCGGCATCCGGACCCATGTCGCGCAGCAGTGCGTCGCGCAGGGAGGCGACTGCCTCGTGGCCCAGGCCGAGCATCCCGGCCGCCGGTAGGTCGATTGTACGGGTCATTGGTTCCGCTCCGGTTCGATGCTCAACTGCCTTCGGCCACGCGCCGCTGCAACTCCGCCTCGTCGATCACCTCGACGCCCAGCGTTCGCGCCTTTTCGAGCTTGCTGCCGGCGTCATCGCCGGCGACGACGAAGCTCGTCTTCTTCGAGACGCTCCCGGTCACGCGTCCGCCGTGGGCTTCCACGAGGGCACTCGCCTCGTCCCGTGAGAGGGTAGACAGCGTCCCGGTGAGGACGACCGTCAGTCCCTTGAGGGCACTCCCGGTGGCCGCGTTGGGCTCGGTAAAGGTGACCCCCCGTTGGCGAAGCCGCTTCACGAGCGCGCGCGCCTGCCGATCGGCGAACCAGGCAGCCGTCGAGCGCCCGATGACGTCACCGATGCCACGGACGGCGAGGATCTCCTCCTCCGGCGCGTTCATCAGTGCATCCATCGTCCCGAAATGGCGGGCGAGCACCCGCGCAGCGATCTCGCCGACGTCGTCGATGCCGAGCGCAAAGATGAGCCGTGACAGCGGCTGCGCCTTGGACGCCTCGATCGCCTGCACGAGGTTCTCGGCGCTCTTCTCGGCGAGCCGCTCGAGTGACGCGAACTGGCCGGCGGTGATGTCGTAGAGATCCGCGGCGTCATGGACCAGCTCCGCCGCGACGAGCTGCTGCAGGCGAGCGTACGAAAGCCCGCGAATGTCCATCGCCCCGCGCGCCGCAAAGTGGACGAGCGCCTCGAGCTGCCGCGCCGGACAGGTGAAGTTGGGGCAGTACAGCATCCCGCGATCCTGTCCGGCGACGAGCGTCGAGTCGCATGACGGGCAGCGGACCGGCGGTTCGTACGGCGCCGGGGGCTGCTTCGGGTCGCGGCGATCCGGGATGGGGCCGATCACCTGGGGAATCACGTCGCCTGCACGCTTCACCTGCACCCAGTCGCCGGGGCGGAGGTCCTTGTCGCGAATGAGCTCGAAGTTGTGCAGCGTCGCCAGCTTCACCGTGGTGCCGCCGATCTCGACTGGCTCGAGAATGGCAAACGGGTTCACCGACCCCGTACGCCCAACGTTCACCTGGATGGCGATGAGCCGCGTCTCCGCAATGTCCGGCGCGAACTTGCGGGCGATCGCCCACCGCGGCTCCCGTCCGACATCCCCGAGCTCCGCCTGCAGCGTCATCGAGTCGACCTTGATCACCGCGCCGTCGATTGCGAAGTCGAGCGCTGCGCGCACGCGGTGCTCGACGTCATGCGCCCACTCGTGCACCTCGTCAAGCGTCGCGCACCGCTCGCGGTTCGGGGCCACGGGGATCCCCCATGCATCCAGCGTGTCCAGCAGCTCCCACTGGGTGGTGAAGGGAAGTGGCTTTCCACCAGGCGCGGTCGCCGCGTAGCCGAAGAATCGAAGCGGCCGCGCTGCGGTCACGGCCGGGTCGAGCTGCCGCAGCGAACCGGCTGCGGAGTTGCGCGGGTTGGCGAACACCGGCTCGCCGGCCGCGACCCGCTCGGCGTTCATCCGCTCGAAGTGCGAGAACGGCATGTACACCTCGCCACGGATCTCGACGACCGCCGGGTGCGCCTTCCCGCGCAGCCGGAGCGGGACGTCTCGCATCGTGCGCAGGTTGGCCGTGACATCCTCGCCGATCACGCCGTTGCCGCGTGTCGTGCCCGTCTCGAGGACACCGTCCCGATAGGTGAGGCTCACGGCGGCGCCGTCGATCTTGAGCTCGGCAACATAGCCGGCCCTGCGCACGTCGTCTCCGGCAGCGCGCACCGCGCGCTCCTCCCACGCGGAGAGCTCCTCGTCGTTGAATGCATTGCCCAGCGACAGCATCGGCGAGAGGTGCGCGTGCTTCGCCAGCTGCGACGCGGGCGGGGCGCCGACGCGCATTGTAGGCGAGTCCGGGGTGCGCAGCTCCGGGTGGGCGGCTTCGAGGGCCTGGAGCTCTCGGAAGAGCCGGTCGTACTCGGCGTCGGCCATCCGGGGCGCGTCGAGCCCATGATACTCGTGCGCCGCCTCCTCCAGGCGTTCGCGGAGGGTGGCGGCGCGCGCCTGGTCATCGGCGGACGGAGGCCCGTCGCCGGCCGTCATTGGGTGACCCCCACGACCACGTACACGAGCGCGCGGCCAGGCAGGTCAGTTGTCGCCGACGCTGTTGCTCGCCTGGCCACCCTGGCCGAGATAGTTCTCGACGAAGAGCAGCCCCTGCTCGCCAGCGCG
Source organism: Gemmatimonadaceae bacterium (assembly GCA_013820975.1). GTDB lineage: Bacteria > Gemmatimonadota > Gemmatimonadetes > Gemmatimonadales > Gemmatimonadaceae > JACDHQ01. The sequence goes on along the minus strand of JACDHQ010000196.1, from coordinate 2,558 downwards.
GCGGACCATGCGCAGCAGGGTATCCATGCTCGACACCTCCTCGAGCTGCTCCTCCATGAACCACTGCAGGAACTGCTTCGAGATGTGATCGTTGTCCTTGATCGCCAGGTCCATGAGGGCGTTGATCTGGTTGGTGACCGTCATCTCCCAGTCGAGCGCCCGCTTCACCGCCTCCTCGGCGGACTTGAAGCCATGATACGGCGCCGCGACCTGCGGGATCTGCAGGTCGGCCGAGGCGTCGTTGATGAAGCGGACGAACTTCATCGCGTGGTCGCGCTCCTCGTCCGACTGCTTGTAGAAATGCCGAGCCAGCATCGGCAGCCCCTCGCCGTCGAAGTACGTCGCGATCTGGACGTACTGCAGCGAGGCCCCGAACTCGTTGCCCACCTGCTCGTTCAGGCGGGCGTTCATCTGCTTGCTGATAAGCACTCGTAACCTCCTGGTTGTCGTACACGATGGGGCCTGTCGACCCGCCATCGAGAACGGGCTGCGCTCCGGCGGCGAGAGCCTCGCACGACCGTCATACTGCAAAACGAAGGGTGAACTTCGGGTGAGTGGCTCGCACCACCGAAAAACTGCAAACGACGTTACGAACGAAGTCGTTGTACGGTGGCGCGCCGCTTCTCGCCCAAGCACCGAGCGCCCAGGATTCGGTCGCGCGCCGCTACTGACCCGACCCGACCCGACCACTCGACAATGCTGTGTCACGGTGGTGCGACGACGCCCACCGTCAACAACCGATCAACCCGAGAGATCCCCCTTTGCTTCCTCGTCGAGCTCTTCCATCGCGACGGTGACCAGCCGCTCCAGCTCCTCATCCGCCGCGCGTGGAAGGAGCGTCTCGGCCCACGTGTGCTCCTCGCCCTTGGCGTAGCGGTCGAGCAGTCGGCGCATGAAGCCGAGCATGGCGATTCGCTGCAGGTCGGCCCGACGCTGCGGCTGGGAGACGTCGCGCTGCGCCCGCAGCAGCGACTCGAACCGGTGCGCATTGCGCAAGGCGCGCGCCGTCAGCGCTGCAATCCCCTGACAGAATCGCACGTCCACTTCGGAGAATGCCTCCGCCTCGCGCTCGGTGCGCAGGAAGATCGCACCGATCACCGTGCCCTCCCACTCGATCGGCACGACGATGATCGACCGCACGTTGCGGTTGTCGAGCGCCGCGCGGACCGACTTCAGCATCGGCTCGTTGGCGGCATCGGGGATGAACACCGTCTCGCCCGACTCGAAGGCGCGCTTGAGCTCGGGATAGCGGTTGAGGTCCACCACGAGGTTGCGGATCGTCGGATCCTCGTAGCTGGCGACGAGGCGCACCTCGTCCCCCGTCCCCGTGAGGAAGATCGCGCAGCGGTCGAGCCCGAACGTCTCGCCCAGCTTGCGGGCGATCGTCTGCAGGATGTCGACGAAGTGGAGGGAGGCGGAGATCTCCTGGTAGATGTCGACGATCGATGTCAGGAGTTCCCGTTCGGATTGCAGCTCGGCAACGCGGGCCCGGAGGCGGGCGACCTCGTCAGCCTGGTGCGCCGGCGTCGGGTCCTGCGGCGTCGTCCCCGCTGGAGGCGTCTGGGTGTGATCCATCGTCGGCGGCGATGTGGCGGTTGAAGTCGTCGCTGTCGAACCGGACGACCTTGTTGCGTCCGGTCTCCTTGGCGACGTACAGCGCATCGTCCGCGGCACGCACCAGCGTGTCGCTGCCGACGACCTTGGGATGCGGCCACGCGGAGACCCCGAAGCTGGCGGTCCGCTGCAGGCTGCCTCCCTCGAACGTGAATGTACGCGATTCGACCGCCTTCCGCAGGCGCTCCGCGAAGGTCACGGCCGCGTCGAGCACCGTCCCCGGGAGGAGGAGCATGAACTCCTCGCCCCCGTACCGTCCCACCCGGTCGATCTCACGGGCTTCCTCGCGCAGGATGTCCGCCATCTGGCGCAGCACCGCGTCGCCCGCCTGGTGCCCATGCTCGTCATTGACGCTCTTGAACTTGTCGATGTCGCACATCACGCAGGCAAAGGGCTCGCCCAGCCGCTCGCCATGCTCGAACATCTCGGTGAGGCGCTCCTCGAGGTGCCGCCGGTTGTCGAGCCCCGTCAGCCCGTCGGTGATGCTCACCTGGCGCAGCCGTTCGTTTGCCTCGAGCAGCTCCCGCTCGCGCTCCTCGAGCGCCTCCTGCAGCCGCTTGATCCGCAGCATCGACCGGATGCGCGCCTTCAGCTCCGCGAAATCGATCGGCTTGGTGATGTAGTCGTCAGCGCCCGCCTCCAGCCCCTCCACCTTGCTCTCGGTGGAGTCGAGTGCCGTCTGCATGATGATCGGCACGAAGGGCAGGTTGGGGTTGGACTTGACGCGGCGCGCCACCTCGATGCCGTCGATCACCGGCATCATGACGTCGAGGAGCACCAGGTCCGGCGGGTCGCGCTCGATGTGCGCCAGCGCCGCACCGCCATCCATCTCCACCTCGGCGCGGAATCCCCAGGCCTCCAGGCGCATCCGCAGCAGCTCGACGTTGTCCTCGTGGTCGTCGACGACGAGCACCCGGGCAGCGTACGCCCCTTCGAACTGCGGA
>JACDHQ010000195.1 GCA_013820975.1 Gemmatimonadaceae bacterium | reverse complement strand
GGGCTCCACTACCTCGACTCCGCGGCGACCACCCAGAAGCCGGCCGCCGTGCTCGATGCGATGCGGGGATACTACGAGCACGACAACGCCAACCCGCACCGCGGCGCCTATGCGCTGTCCGCGCGCGCGACCCAGCGGTATCACGATGCACGGGAGACGGTTGCGCGGTTCTTCGGAGTGCGCGATGCGAGCACGATCATCTTCACGCGGGGCACCACCGAGGCCATCAACCTCGTCGCGCATGGCTGGGGACGGCCGATGCTCCAGCCCGGCGACGACGTGGTCGTCACGGGACTCGAGCATCACGCGAACTTCGTCCCCTGGCAGCAAGTGGCGCGAGACCGCGGTGCGCGGTTCCTCATCGCCGAGTTGACCGCTGACGGCCAGGTCGACCTCGATCACCTGCAGTCGCTGATCGGCGACCGCACCCGCGTCGTCGCCTTCGGCCATGTGTCCAACGCGCTCGGCACCATCAACCCCGTGGCTGAGATCGCGGCGATGGCGAAGCGCGCGGGCGCCCTGGTGGTCGTGGACGGTGCGCAGGGCGCGCCGCACCTCGAGGTCGAGTGGCCGTCGCTGGACGCCGCAGGCGTGGATCTCTACGCCTTCAGCGGGCACAAGATGCTGGGCCCGATGGGAATCGGTGGCCTGCTCGGCCGGCGGAGCGTGCTCGAGGCGATGTCACCGTACCAGACCGGCGGCGACATGATCGACTTCGTGGGCGACATCGAGACGACGTGGAACGTGCTCCCGCACAAGTTCGAGGCGGGCACCCCGAACGTCGCCGATGCGGTGGGGCTGGGGGCGGCGTGCGACTACCTCTCGCGGATCGGCATGGCGCGGGTGCGGGCGCACGAGGTCGCGCTCATCGGTCAGGCGCTGGAGCGGCTCGCTTCGATCCCGGAGGTCCGGATCCACGGCCCCATGGATCCGGCGCTGCGGAGCGGCGTTGTCGCCTTCACGGTCGAGGGCGTCCACCCGCACGACCTGGCGACGATCCTCGACGACCGGAATGTGTGCATCCGCGCCGGCCATCACTGCGCGCAGCCGCTGATGCGCCGGCTCCAGGTGCCGGCGACGGCGCGCGCATCGTTCTACGTCTACAGCGACGGCGACGACGTGGAGGCGCTGGCGGCGGGGGTCGAGCAGGCGATCACGGTCTTCGCCGGGTAGGCCGCGGCGAGAATCCTGCAACAGCACGGGAACTCCTTCTTCCGGTTCACCATGCCTTCACGCCAGTCGTCGGTCCTGACTTTAACGGTTGCCTCTGTCGTGGTCGCGCTCGCTGCCTGCGGCCCGCCGGGTGAGCCTGCTCCCAATTCACGGGCCGGCCGCGCTGCCGATTCGGCGTACGTCCGGTCGGTCTTTGGACCGACGTGGACATTGGCGACCATCAATGGTGCCGCAGCACCCCTGGGGTCAGGCGGCCGCCCGGCCACGCTCGAGTTCTACAGCGGCGCCGAGCGGCGCGTGAATGGCTTCGCCGGCTGCAACCAGTGGTCGAGCACCTGGGAGCGGCGCTCAGCGGATTCGCTCGTCTTCACGGCGCCGGTGAGCACCCGCATGGCCTGCTCCGATGGCATGGCGCTCGAGCAGCGCTTCCTCGGTATCATCGAGCAGGCGCGGCGCATCGCGCAGCGGGACTCCACGCTGACGCTGATCACCCTGGCCGGCGACAGCGCGCGGTTCGTCGCCCGCTAGCGCAGCCCCGTCAGGTTGGTGATGGTCAGCGCGATCCACTGGGGGCCGAGCCACCCGCGCTGGCCATCTTCGTACCACTCGTCGAGGGAGTGAGCGCCGCTCCCGCGTCCGCCCGCGTCCATCGAGATCCCCGGAAGCCCGCGGCCGAGCGGCACGTTGGCGTCGGTGCTCGACGCGCCGATCCGTGTGGTGAAGTCGAGAGCGCGCGCCGCACCGAGGGCGGCCTGGACGATCGGTGCTGTCTCGAGCTGAGACCCCGCGGGGCGGATGCCGATCGTGTCGACCTGCAGCGAGAGCCGCGCCTCCTGCGCACGGGCACCTGGCCAGCGCGCATTCTCGGCGTCGAGCGCCTCGCGGAAGGCGTTCATCACGCGCTGCTCGAGGCGGTCGAGTGCTTCCGGTGACTCGCTGCGCATGTCGATCTCGGCAATCCCCTCGAAGGGGATGGAGTTCACCGACGTGCCGCCGCTGATGATGCCGACGTTGAAGGTCGTGCGCGGGTTGGCGGGCACCTGCAGGTCGCTGACCGTCGCGATCGCGCGGCCGAGTGCGTGAATGGGGTTGGGGATGCCGAAGGCGCCGTACGAGTGGCCGCCCGGCCCCTTGAACGCCAGCTTGTAACGCTTGCTCCCCACCGCGCTGGTGACGAGGTCGAGCCCTGCTCCGTCGACGGCGACGAAGTAGTCGATCTGACCCTTCAATTCGACGTCGTAGAGGTGCTTCACGCCGCGCAGGTTGCCTGGCCCCTCCTCGCCGACGTTCCCGACGAAGATGATGCGACCCGCGTTGGGCACGTCGGTGCGCTGAAAGGCGCGCGCGACGGCGAGCATTGCCGCCAGCCCGCGGCAGTTGTCACCGATCCCCGGGCCGGTCAGGCGCCCGCCCTGCTCGCGAACGGTGACGTCGGTGCCTTCGGGGAAGACCGTATCGAGATGGCCGACCACGACCACGGTCGGCCCCGTGGATCCAGGGCGCTCAGCGATCGCATTCCCCTCCGCGTCGATGCGGCCGTTCATCAGGCCAAGGGCCCGCATGCGCTTCAGGTACTCGGCGGCGCGCGCCGCTTCCTGGAATGGCGGTGCGGGAATCTCGCAGAGCTCCCGCTGCTGCTGGAGCGTCCAGGCGTTGTCAGCCCTGATCATGTCCAGGGCGGCCTGGAGTGGGCCGGCCGTTCCCGAACGCCCCAGCGCCGGTTCCTTCGAGACTGGGATCTGGGCAGCCGTGGACCCTGCCGTGACGGCGAGGGCAGCGGAGACCAGGGCAAGCTGGCGGAGCATGATCGAGGGGTCGAGTGAACGGACGTGGACTGCCGGCCGCGGGCTGCCATGTAGACGCACAGTCGCCGCCGGTGGAGATTGTCCCGATGCCCGCCGATATGCAACCGCTGCCGGCGAACGCCGCGAAATCTCCCGCGGCTGGCCCCCGCCTTCGCTTCGACCGCAACGAGCTCTCGGGCGCGTTCGGTGATCTCGGGACCGACCTGCCGCTGCTCGTGGGGATGGTGCTGGCGGCCGGGCTCGATGCGGCGAGCGTGCTGGTTGTGTTCGGGCTCGCGCAGGTTGCAACGGGTATCCACTACCGGATGCCGATGCCGGTGCAGCCGCTCAAGGCGGTTGCCGTGATCGTCATCGCGCAGCAGCTGTCGCCAGAAGTCATCGCCGGCGGTGGGCTGGCGATCGGCGGGGTGATGCTGGTGCTCGCACTCACGGGCGCGCTCGAGTGGCTCGCGCGCGTGATTCCCGTTGCCGTCGTGCGTGGGCTGCAACTCGGGCTCGGGCTGCAGCTCACCATCCTTGCCGCCTGGCGCTACATCCCGTCGCTCGGGACGAGCGGGTTGATCCTCGCGGCCGCGGCGGCGCTCATTGTACTGGCACTCTTGGGCAACCGGCGCGTTCCACCCGCGCCCTTCGTGATCGTCCTCGGGATGGCGTACGCGCTCGTGTACGCGTCGCCCCCCGGTAGCATAGCCGATGGATTCGGCCTCGCGCTTCCGTCGATGCGGACGCCCTCGATCGCCGATATCGCGACCGGATTCATCGTGCTGGCGCTGCCGCAGTTGCCACTTTCACTCGGCAACTCGATCCTTGCGACGGAGCGCCTCACCACAGACCTCTTTCCGGATCGCCCTGTCGGCGTGCGACGCATCGGTATCACGTACGGGCTGATGAACCTCGTCGCGCCGTGGCTCGGGGGCGTGCCGGTGTGCCATGGCTCGGGTGGCCTGGCCGGACACTACGCGCTCGGCGGCCGCACCGGCGGATCGGTGGTGATCTACGGTACGGTGTTCCTCGCGGCGGGACTGTTCTTCAGCGGTGCATTCGCCGAGCTGGTGTCGACCTTTCCGCTGCCGGTGCTGGGCGTGCTGCTGGGCGTCGAGGGGCTTGCGCTCATCATTCTGATCCGGACGCTGCCACGCGGAGAGGCGACAGGGTTGCCGCTGGCGCTGTTTGTCGGTGGAGTCGTGGTGGTGGCGCCATATGGGTATGCGACGGGACTGGTGGCGGGAGGCGCGGCGGGTTGGATTCTCTCGCGGCGGCGACTCTGACCCCAGCCGGTACCAATCACCGCCGACTCTGACCCCAGCCGGTACCAATCACCGCCGACTCTGACCCCGGCCGGTACCAATCACCGCCGACTCTGACCCCAGATCCGTCCTGACCCCAGATCCGTCGCCAGTCGCGTCGCGGATGTACGCATGTCGTATTCGCTGCGTGAATCTCGCCTCGCGCGACTGCCGGCATCGGTATATTCCCGTCACCTCCACCCCCTCCAGATGCCCGATCTCGCCATCGACATCCGGAACGCCGTCAAGCGCTACGACCAGCACGTCGCCGTCCGCGACCTGAGTCTTCAGGTACCACGTGGCACGGTGTACGGACTCCTCGGCCCCAATGGCGCCGGGAAGACGACGACGATCCGAATGATCCTCTCGATCATCGCGCCCGACTCGGGCACCATCAGCATCTTCGGCCAGGGGCACGCGGAGCTTGGCGTGACCGACCGCATCGGCTATCTGCCGGAAGAGCGCGGCCTCTACAAGAAGATGGAAGTCCGCCGCGTACTGCGCTTTCTCGGTGAGCTCAAGGGGCTCGACGGGAAGACTGCCGACCGCCGGATCGACGAGTGGCTCGACCGGCTCTCGCTCCGGACGGAGGGGAAGGACTGGGGCAAGGCCAAGGTCGATGAGCTGTCGCGCGGCATGCAGCAGAAGGTGCAGTTCATCGCGGCGCTGCTTCATGATCCCGAGCTCGTGATCCTCGACGAGCCGTTCTCCGGGCTCGACCCGATCAATGCGCAGGCGCTGAAGGACACCGTCGTGGACCTCAAGCAGCGTGGAAAGACGGTGATCTTCTCGACGCACGTGATGGAGAATGCCGAGAAGATGTGCGACTCCGTGTGCATCATCGCGCGCGGCGAGAAGGTGCTCGACGGCCGCGTCGCCGACGTGAAGGCGGAGCATGGGCAGCGCAACATCGCACTGTCGCTGGCCGAGAGTGCCGGGGACGCGCGGACGGCGGTCGCGGAGGTGCTGCGCGACCCAACGCTGGTCGCTCGGGTGGATGACCACAACCGCACATATGAGCTCGAACTGGCGCCGGGAGCCGACCCGCAGCACCTGCTGCGGCGC
>JACDHQ010000194.1 GCA_013820975.1 Gemmatimonadaceae bacterium | reverse complement strand
AACACGATGCGGGCTGCCTCATAGGACCGGAAGGGAGCCATCGCGGCCTCGCGGGCTGCCGACTCGGCATCGACACCGCGGATCAGCTGGTCGATGCGATCGCCGGTGATCTCCAGAACGTTCTGCGAGAACTTCGGCCCACCCGCGGCCGGGTCACCGAGGGCCTTGTCCACCCGGTCGGCGACCTTGTCGCCTACTTTTTTCTTGATGAAACCACCGATCTGTGCGCCGGCGGAAGCCGGGACAGCGGTGGCGAGAGCGGCGAACAGCGCCACCAGGACGTAACGGCTGGAAGTGTGCATGGGGGTTGGCTCGGGGAGGCACCACGCTGCGGTGAACAGGTGGCGCGCGCAAGACGCGCCTGCGCGGCGGGCCGACTCCCACAGACCGACCCCGAGAGACCGACAGGAAGCTGCAGCGCCAAAAAACCAAGTTCGCCTGACTAGGAGAGGGCGAACGTGAATCGAAGGCGGACCCGCGTGGACGTAGCGAAGATGACCGACGATAACGGCTTGGTACTGAACGAGATAGATCCTGCGAGCATCCGCCGGGTCCACCTGGTTGGCGTGGGCGGGACGGGGATGGGCTCCTTTGCCGGGATGCTCAAGGCAGCGGGCTACGAAGTCTCGGGGAGCGACGAGAACGTATACCCGCCGATGAGCGACCAGCTCGAGGCCTGGGGGATCGAGGTGTTCACCCCGTACTCCGCCGAGAACCTCGAGCGGGCGAAGCCCGACCTCGTGATCATCGGGAACGTCATCCGGCGGGTGAACCCGGAGGCGACTGCGGCGCGCGAGGGTGGCTACCGCCAGATGAGCTTCCCGGCAGCGATGGGCGCGCTCGTGCTGGCGGACCGGCACAGCGTCGTGATCGCGGGCACCCACGGCAAGACGACGACCGGTGCGCTGATGGCGCACGTGCTCGTGCACGCGGGCACCGATGCGACGTTTCTCGTCGGTGGCGTCACCGCCAACTACCACGGCAACTTCCGGCTGGGCGAGGGCCCGCACGTCGTGATCGAGGGAGACGAATACGACACGGCGTACTTCGACAAGGGGCCCAAGTTCCTGCACTACCGGGCGCGCACGGCGATGATCACGAGCGTGGAGTTCGACCACGCGGACATCTACCGCGACGATGCGCACTACGAGCAGGCCTTTGAGCGGTTCGCTGCAACGGTACCCGACGATGGCGTCGTCGTCGTGTGCGCGACGTATCCCAGCGCCGTCGCGATCGCACGCCGGTCGACGCGCGCGCGGGTGGTGACCTACACCGGTGAAGGTGGCGACGGGGACTACTCCGCGCAGAAGGTGCGCTTCGGGCCCGAGGGCGCGCGGTTCGTGATCCGCGAGCCGAAGGGCACGTCGGGACCGCTGCTGCTGCCGATGTCGGGACACCACAATGTCGAGAATGCCGTCGGTGTATACGCGATTGCCCGTTCGCTCGGACTCACGGCCGAGCAGGTGCGCGATGCGTTCGCGTCATTCCGCGGCGTGAAGCGCCGGCAGGAGGTGCGCGACGAGGTGAACGGCATCACCATCATCGACGACTTCGCGCATCATCCCACCGCGGTGCGCGAGACGATCAACGCCATCCGCCTGCGCTACGCCGGGCGGCGGGTGTGGGCGGTGTTCGAGCCGCGCTCGAATACGAGCCGGCGCAACATCCACCAGCATGAGTATGCACGCGCGTTCGACGGTGCGACGCTCGCGACGCTCAAGGTGCCGGAGCACCACGACAAGGTGCCGCTGGCGGAGGAGCTCAACGTGCCGGAGCTCGTCGAGGAGATCCGCGCGCTTGGGACGCCCGCCGATGCCCTGGGCAGTGTCGACGAGATCGTCGCGAGCGTCGCCGGGGGCGCCAGGTCCGGTGATGTGATCCTGGTGATGAGCAATGGTGCGTTCGGCGGATTCATCCCGAAGCTCATTGCGCGGCTCCGCGGCTGACCAGCAGCGCCTGCGCTGCCGCAATGAAAGTGTGCCGCGCGCGCCCCTACCACTCTGATCGCGGCGGATCGATACCGCGCCGGGGCACGATGAGCTGGCGAGCGGGCTCGCGGATCGCGATGGGAAGTCGGTTCCATTGCGCGGGCGTCAGCACTTCGCGCATCGCATCGAGGGTGGCATCGAGCAGCGCCTGTGCATCGCGAACCGATGCGTCGCGCCGTTCGCGGGCGGCGGCTGTGGACCGCGCGGGATCTGCTGACTCGTATGCCACCACGGCGGCGGCGATCGCCTCGATGACCGGCGCACCGTCGCGAGCGAATTGTTCCGCGATGTCGATGAGGCGATCGACCTGGGCAGTGGCCAGGGCGAGCTGCAACGTATCCGCCAGCAGGAGTGCCTGCATCGCCAGGTTCGGGAACGTCGCCCGCAGCTCTGCCGCGACGTCTGCGGCGGTGCGCCCCATCGTGCGCATCGCTGCAACGCGGCTCACCATGGGCTGACGCGCCGGATCGACTCCGGGCGTCCAGCGCACCTGGACGGCCAGTGTTGCCCGCCGCCGCGAGGCATCGTTTCCAGCATCCCGCGCGAAATTGCCGTTGACGGCGTAACGATAGCTGCCTGTTGCGGGATCGAATCCATTCACGATCAGCAGCGTGGGATCGGGCCACTCGTCCCGCGACGCCAGAAAATTGCTGAAGGCGCCGAGGAGGTTCGTCGCGGTGAGGGTTACGGTAATGCGACGGGAGACCCGCTCCTGGCGCGGCCAGAAGTCGGCCTGCAGGTCGGCGTCGGCGGTCCAGCCACCGTGACAGCTGTTCCGCTCGGCAATCCGTCCGAGCTGGGAGCCCAGGCATCCCCTGGCCGCGCCATTGTCGAGCAACAGCGTCCGGATCGCGCCGCGAATTTCCGGGTGGGTTGCCCCAGCGGTGTCGAAGACGAAGGCAACGTCCCCGTGTGACCCATCTCCATTCACGTCGCCAAACACCGACGGCGTGAACGGGCGCCCCGACGACGCACGCGATGTCACGCTGACCTCGCCAGACAGCCGCGGGAGCTTATGTGTGTACTGCAACTGGACCGAGTGCCGCCGTTCAAGATCGCTGATTGCGCGAATGCGCGCGGGATCGAGACCGCCGACGGCGGCCGAGCCCTGCCATAGCGCGTCGAGTGCGCTCACTTCGTCCCAGGCCATGGTGTGCGTGTAGCTGGCAAAGAGCACGGAGGCCGAACCCCGCCACCAGAAGCCGCGAATGGTCGTCTCCGCGGCGAGCGACCGACCACCGCCATGAATTTCGCGTGCGACGCCAAGCGAGGCATCCCGCCGCGAGGCGTGCAGGGGCACCTGGCCGGTCTCGGGGTCGATCGCTTCCAGCGGCGCATACAGCGGTCGGCCTCCTTCGCCTGCCAGCACCCCGAACGCGCCGGCACGGTTCGCATCGCGAGCCAGGGGAAGTCCATGCCCTGAACTCACGCCAAGCTCGGCGGTGATGCCCACCTGCTGCGACGTGATCGATCCCGTCCAGCTGCCGCCAAGCTGCGTGCGCCACAAGCGGGGCGCCCCGGCCGACCCAGCGTAGCGCAGCGTCGAAGGCAGATCGGATCGCGTTGCCGCGTCGCCTCCAGCGCACACCTGCGGCACATGCGAAAGGTCCGAGTGGAACAGCCGCCAATCGGGTCGGGGTGCCTTCGCGCCGGGGCACTGGAGGACACGGGCTGTCGAGGCACGATCAGCCGCACCGAACGCCAGCGCCGTTGGCGGTATCCGGCCGTGAAAGAGTCCTGTTCCGAAACGGAGTCCCCACGGCGCCCTTGGCGGCGCCAGGGTGATGCCGATGCGCGGGCTGACCGCAACCTCAGTCGGCGGCTGGGCCCCGGCCTGCGTCGACGAGTAGCGGCGGCGTTCGAGCCGTGCACCCCAGATCGTTGAGAGGCTGCGTTGCGAGCGCCACAGGTGCGCCGCGTATGCGCCCTCAGTCACCGAGACCGCCACGCCTTCGCGAGTCCCGAGCGTTCGCACGAACAGCGATGGCACACCAGCCTGGAGCGAAGCGATATCGGCAAAGTGAAAGGTGCCGAGCGCATTTGCCTCGCTCGTCACCACCGGTCGCTCCCGGATGTACGTCACGCCGATCTTGCCGCGGTGGTTCGCGCCGAGCGGTAACGTGACGTCGTTCGACAGCTCCGTGATCCCCAGGACGGTTGCCTGGCGACCGGCTGCCGATCCGCCGAATCGAAGGCGGACCGGCTTGTCCACCGCAGCATCGAGTGGCTGCGCCCACACTTCGCCGCCCGGCGCGGCCGTGGCCGGTTCCCACGCCGTGTTGTCCTTGCGGGACGTCGCGCGAAGTTCGTTGCGCCAGCCGCCAAGGTACGATGTGAGCTGTGCCAGCGCTCCCGCGGCGTCCTGGCGGCCAGTGACGCCTGAGCCGCTGAGCGCCGTCAACCGCTCACCGGCGCCGCGGACGACGGTCCGCCTGCTGTCGCCGCGCAGCATGAGCACGTGGTCGTTGGCGAGGATGAGATCAAGGCGTGCGAGCGCCGATGCGTTGCGGACGTCGCTCACCGTCGGCGACCGCGCCGCGATAGGCACGCCGACCTGTGCAAGGGCGTCGCGAAGCCGGATGACGTCGGCGACATCGAGCCCGACAGACTCGAGTTCGCCGCCGTCGGCGCGGTCGAACGTCACCAACCGGCTTCGCCGCCCGCCCGCCTCGGCGGCGATGTACCAGAACGCCACATCCCGCGCCAACGGGCCGCCTGCGCCCATGGAAACCGAGCCATGCCCAGGCCCGCTGGGCGGCGGCGGGGCGCCGGAAGACCCGGCGCCCACGCGTGCCCTGACGCTTGCGCCGAATACATTCGTGCCGCTGAGGGTCGTCGCCGCGAGCTGCCCAGCGGAAAAATTGCCGCGTGCCGGATCGAAGCTGCTGGCGATCGTCGCAATGCTCCCGAGTGCCTCGCTTGGCAGCGTCGTGGCACCAAACGAGGCGCCGTCGAGTGTCGTGTGCAGGTGCGCGGGCGGCTGGGCCGACAGGACCGGCACCGGGGGATCGCCGGTGAGATATCCACCGGGTGTGAGCGCGGCAATCTCCCCCAGCGACCCAGGGGTGAGTGGGTACGCGGCGAGGTTCGCCGCGCGTTCCGGATCGTCCTGGCCCCCGGGAGTGCGCACGGCTGGTGGCCGTGCAACCGGCCGACGGTCGCGAACGGTGACAACGGGCAAGGCAACTGCGGCCCGCGTGAGCGTCAGCTCGCGATAGACCATGCTGCTGTCGGAGTCGAACCGAACGAGGGTCGCGAACGCATAGTATCCAATGCGATGCGCACGGAGCTCGAAGGTGCGACCGCCGGGCGCCCGGATGCTGAACCGGCCGACGCTGTCTGTT
>JACDHQ010000193.1 GCA_013820975.1 Gemmatimonadaceae bacterium | reverse complement strand
TGGGCGTCCGCCAGCACGTGCAACGGCGCGTCGGCGTGCGTCCCCACATGAGGACTCATCGCGAAGTGCGAGAGGTTGAGGTGTGCACCCGCCGCCATCTGCATGCTCCACCCGCAGCTGTACGCCACGTCCCCGGGCCACTCCGGCGTGCCCGGGCGCAGCACCATCGAGATGTCGTGCAGCACGCGGCGATCCATCGTCGTCAGCCCTGCGCTGCGGGGCCGGGCAGCGCCGCACCGAAGAACTTTGCGCGGACCTCCCAGAGCGCGGGAAAGAATCGCTGGTCCACGGTCTTCATGAGGTAGCGCGCCCCGAGCGTCCCGCCGGTTCCACCGGTGCCGGGTCCGATCACGCGCTCGACGAGCTGCACGTGCTTGAACCGCCATTGGGCGAACTGCTGCTCGTACTCCAGCAGCGACTCGGCGAGGAAGAACAGCGGTGTCGGGGCAGCGCCGGTGTAGAGCTCCTCGAGTGTCGTGCCCTCGCGGATGACGAGGTCGAGGAAGAGCGCCTGCAGCGTCGGGCGGTCGAGCCAGCGGGTCACGATGGCCGGCGGCTCGCCGTGAGCCTTGATCGCCGTGAGGAAGTGCGACTCGCGGAGCCCGGATGCCGCCTCGATCGCCCGGAACTGCGCGCTCTGCGAGCCGCTCGACGTGCCCAGGTGCTCGCGGAACTGCGCGAAGTGCTGCGGCGGCAGCGTGTCGAGTGATGAAAGCTGGGCCGAGACGATGCGCGTAAGCGCATTGATGCGTTGCGAGTGCCAGAGCGCGAAACCCGTCTCGCCAGCCTCCATCCGCTGCACGAGGCCGTCGAGCTCGTGCAGGATCGCCTTGAACCAGAGCTCGCTCGACTGGTGCACGACGATGAAGAGCAGTTCGTCGGGATGCGGGGGGGTCGAGCGGGGGCGCTGCAGGTCGAGCAGCGCGTCGAGCTCGAGGTACGTCGGGTAGCTCACGTCGGTCATCAGTGCGCCTCAGAACGTGGCGACATCGAGCGAGACGATGTCGTCGACCTTCATGGTCTCGGTGGTGAAGAAGGGCTCGCCGTAGCGCGCGCGGATCAGCGCGCCGTAGTACGCCGCGTGGTGCGTGATGACGTCGTAGAGCGGCTCGCCGGTCGGGTACACCTCGCCTGCCTGGGTCACGCCGCTGAACTGCGAGTCGTAGCACCGGATCGCCTCCATCTTGCGCTCGAAGACGTCGGAGATGTCGACGACGAATGTCGGCTTGACGAAGTCCTGGCGGTAGGTGAGCGCGTGCACGACCTTGTGCGGGCGGTGCTTCGGCACGTCGGGCGCGACCTTGGCGAGGCCGGCGACGAAGCATGCATCGCGCACGAGCTGCGCCGTCGTGCGATGGTCGGGGTGCCGCCCCTCCAGCGCCGGCGCGATCACGATGCGCGGCTGGAAGCGCCGGATCGCCCGGGCGAGCAGTTCGCGCGTTTCCGGCGTATTGGCGATCCCCGCGTCGGGCAGGCCGAGCGTCTCGCGCGCCGACAGGCCGAGCACCGCCGCCGCGCGCTCCGCCTCCTCGCCCCTGAGCCCGGCCGACCCGCGGGTGCCCATCTCCCCCTCCGTGAGGTCGATGACCGCGGTGCGGTGCCCCTGCTGCACCGCCTTGAGCAGGGTCCCGCCGCAGGTGAGCTCGACGTCGTCCCGGTGCGCCGCGACGGCGAGAAGGTCGATGCGTGTCATGGGGCGGAATATAGGCCCCGCCGGACGCGTCGCAGGACGGGTGGCGCTACTCCGTCCAGCGTCCGCGGGTGAGGGCGGCGCGAACCGTGTCGGGCTGCTCGAATCGCTCGATGGCGCGGGCGATCAGGAAGAAGCCAGCAAACAGCGACAGGGTGCATGCCGCTGCGACGGTCACGAAGGTCCAGAGCAGTCCCAGTGGGGTACCCGCGAGCTCGACCAGAACGGCAACCGGGTCGTCCGTGAACTGGTCGATCAGCCAGCCGAGTCCCGCCATCCCGGCGAGGGCGCCGAACAGCACGAGGTGCAGCCTCGTCGGAGGGACCGCCAGCGTCGCAACGAGAACCAGGATGGCCCCGAACGTGAGCGTGATCCAGCTGATGATCCCGACATTCGCGAGACCGTGAAGGCCGAGCGTCGCGCCGGAGTCGGTGCTCGCGACGAGGATGACGCTGACGATCGCGGCCGGAATGCTGAGGATTGCCGCCTCGATGAACCGCGCCGCGGCGATCATGCGCGGCGACACCGGCAGGGTCGCGACGAGCCAGAGCGTGCCTTCGAAGCGGTCGCGGAACGAGACGGCGGCCGGTCCCGCGGCGAACATCAGTGCGCCCGTGCTCGCGAGCATGGGCCCCCACCTGGAGGCATCCCGATGCACGAACACGAGCGCACAACCGACGGTCACCATCACCGCCGCCATCATCAGGTTTCGCCACCCGTTGCGGAGATCGAGCCCCATGAGCGTCAGCATGCGTAACCTCGTCCAGGCGGCGCTCGTCGCGGGCGCGTCGCTACGCATCGCGCATCACCTCCCGCAGGCGCTGGAGCGGGTGCGGATCGGCGAGAACCTCCGACGTCTGGATGTCGGCGGCGAGCCTTCCTTCGCGCAGCACCAGGACGCGGTTCGCTACTCCGGGTACGTCCTCCAGGATGTGCGTGGAAACGACGAGAGCCTGTCGCGGATCGGCGGCTGATCGCTCCCTGATGATCGCGAGCAGCTCCTCCCTGACGATGGGATCGATGCCCGAGGTTGGCTCATCCAGCAGCAGCAGCAGTGGCGACGGTGCCGCTGCGGCGATGAACGCGACCTTCACGCGAGTCCCGCGTGAGAGCTGCTGCATCGCTGCACCGGGATCGATGCGGAGCCGCCTCAACAGCTCGCGCTCGAGGACATCGTCCCAGCGTTGGAACATGACGCGGTGGAGGTCGAGGTACTCGCGCACGGACATCCAGCTGTACGCCACCACCTTTTCTGGCAGGACACCCACGCGCTCCCGCGTCTCGACGAGGTGGGTCCGCACCTCGGCACCGAAAACCGTCGTGGAGCCGTCGTACGCATGCAGCCGTCCGGCAAGCGCGTTGATCAGCGTGCTCTTGCCCGCGCCGTTGGCGCCGAGTAGCGCCACCGCCTCGCCGGGCTGGATGGCCAGGTCGATCGGTCCCAGGGTGAAGCGACCGAAACGGACCGCCATCCCGGCGAGGGCAATGCACGGCTCGCTGCCGGCGGGACGCAGTTCCTGCGAAAGTGCCTCAACGGCGTTCATCATAGGGAAGCCTGCCGGATGATGCCCATGGCGACCAGCACGAGCCAGTAGCCGCCAACCGTCGCCACTGCGGGCCACCGGCCCATCTGACAGAGTTTACGAAGCCCGAGGTATGCGGCGGCGGCCCACAGAATGTAGAAGATTCCGGTGTGCTCCACGAGGATCAGGGGGACCCCGCCACCGATCTCCATGAAGAGATCGAGTCCCTGCGGAACCACCAGGTCGGCCGGGCTGTGAACCGCGCCACGAACCCGGATGACCATGCCCGTGAACACCGCGCTGCATGCGATGATGGCTTCCCCCAGAATCCCGACGAGGAAGCCCCGGCGCAGCGGAACGGGCGACCCTGCCAGCGTCGCGGTGCACCAGGCGATCGCCGCGAACAACAACCCTTTAAGGGAGGCGACGAGCGGCGATGCGAGCGCCGCCATCCACAACATCAGCGTGAGGGCTCCCGGCACGCCGTCCATCGCTTCCTTGACGGCGGGCGCCAGCAGGAACGCCGCCAGCATGTTGATGCCGGCAACGGCGACGAGCACGGGCGCGACGTCGAGTCGCGGGGGAGTTTCGGGCTGGGCTACGCTCATCGACTGCCTCCTTGGATGGCCGTTGCGAGGAACTTCTGGATGGTGCGCGGTCCCGCCTCTCCGACCCGTCGCTCGACGATCGTTCCGTCGCCCGCCAGGACGAAGCTCGCCGGCACTGCGTCGATTCGGAGCGCACGAGCGACGTCCCCGCGCGCATCCACGAGCTCCCGGCGCGCGAACGCGGCGCCGTGATTGATGCGGTCTCCGCCGGGGGCGCGGATGACGTCCACCCGCACGTCCCGGAACCGGCCGTGGTCCGACGAGAGGAGGGAATCCCACCGGGCAAGCTCGCTGGCGCAGTGCGGGCAGCGATCCGAGACGTAGATGACGATGGAATGCCCGCCCGTCGGCTCCCGTGTCGGGAGGGAACGGGCACTGCGGGCGTCCTGCAGTTCGAGCTGCGGGAACATGTGCACCATCAGCGGCGCCGGCGCGCGCGCTGAACGGTCGAGGCGCATCCCCAGGGACAATGCCACTGCGAGCGCCCCGACCGTCAGTAGCGCGAGGACACGCTGCGCTGGACGAGCAAGCGGTCGTCTCATGCCGAATTGCTCCGGATTCCGTCCTGGTCTATGTCGCGGAGTACGCGAGCATGCACGTCAGGCCGCATGCGGCGACGTACTCGGGGAACAAGCCTCCCACGATGATCACGCCGGCGATGGTGCCGCCGCTCGCGGCGGCAAACCCTGCAACGCAGCCGATGCAGAGGGCCTTTTCCCAGATTCCGCGGCCCTCGACCTGCGCGGCGGGTGTCGCGTCAGCTACCCGGCTCGACGTGGCTGCCGGCAGCGGCGACGTCGCAAGGAGCAGCGACGCGAGCACGGGGACAGCAACCAGCTTGATGAGATGTCTTGACATTGCTCCTCCTCAGGTAGTGACGGCGGCGACGCACGTGGCGACGCACGTCGCAGCGATGTACGCCCCGCCCGGGTAATACAGCGCGGCGAGGATCGCCCCCGCCCCGCTCGCGACGATCAAGCCCGCACCCGCCAGGCAGGAGACGCAGCCGATGAACGACAACCAGCCCATTCCCACGACATCCGCGGCGCTCTCCGCCACGCCCCCATCAGCACCGATCGCCAATACCGCTACGACCGTCGCGATCCCGGCGATCGCCTTCAGTGCCTCCAGCACCCGCTCGTTCAGTAACCACTGCTCGAACTCGAGCAGCACTCCGAGAAACCATGACGGAACCATTTCCGCCTCCTTCGCAATGGGTGGTACGCTGCGCGCCAATCGCGCTGCGCATCATGGCTCGTCCCGCAGGCGGCGGCCTCGCGTAGGGAAGCCTCATTCGAGCACCAGCGCCTCGCCGGTCCAGCGCGCGACCAGTGCGTCGAATGACAGGGCGTACGCCCCCACCAGGGGGTCGAGGATCACGAAATCGCCGTCCTGCCTCTGGCGGGTGACCGCCACGAAGTGTCCCCGGTCGATCCAGGCGACGATCGGAAGGCGCCGGGTCAGCTGGCTGGGCTGACGGCGGGCCTCGGTGAGCCGCACGGCGAAGGCACGAACTCCCACTGCGG
>JACDHQ010000192.1 GCA_013820975.1 Gemmatimonadaceae bacterium | reverse complement strand
CTCAACTACTTCGGCCAGGGCGCGCTGCTGCTGCGCGATCCCGCGGCCGCGGTCAATCCCTTCTACCTGCTCGCCCCGTCGTCGCTGCAGCTGCCGCTGCTCATCGTCGCGACGAGCGCGGCCATCGTCGCCTCACAGGCGCTCATCTCGGGGGCGTTTTCCCTCACGCAGCAGGCGATCCAGCTCGGCTACGTGCCGCGCATGACGATCGTGCACACGTCGGCGCAGCAGGCGGGCCAGATCTACATTCCCGAGATCAACATGGCGCTGGCGATCGGGACGCTGGTGCTCGTGGTCAGCTTCCGCTCCTCGACCGCACTCGGTGCAGCGTACGGGGTGGCGGTCACCGGGACGATGGCGATCACCTCGCTGCTCTTCTACGTGATCACGCGGCAGAAGTTCGGGTGGTCGCAGGGGAAGGCGCTCGGGTTCCTCGCCTTCTTCCTCACGATCGACCTCGTGTTCTTCCTGTCGAACCTGCTCAAGGTGCCGCACGGCGGCTGGGTGCCGCTGGCGATCGCCATCGGTGTGTTTGTGCTGATGAGCACCTGGAAGCGCGGCAGGACGATCCTCAACGCGCACATGCAGGGCGGCTCACTGCCGATGGACCTGTTCCTCGCCGACGTGGCGCGGCGCAAGCCGCACCGGGTGTCCGGCACCGCCGTGTTCATGACATCCGGGCGCGAGGGTGCGCCGGTCGTCCTGCTGCACCACCTCAAGCACAACAAGGTGCTGCACGAGAAGGTGATCCTCATGTCGGTGCAGGTGGCCGAGTATCCCGAGGTCCCGGAGGAGAAGCGGCTGGAACTGCAGACGCTCGGCGAGGGCTTCTGGCGCGTGATCGCGCACTACGGCTTCATGGAGCAGCCCGACGTCCCGGAGATCCTCGAGCTCTGCCGCACGCGCGGCCTCGCCACGAAGCGGCAGGAGACGAGCTTCTTCCTCGGACGCGAGCGGATCGTGCTCACCGGCAAGTCACCGATGTCGCGCTGGCGCAAGGTCCTGTTCGCGATCATGTCCCGCAACGCGCGCTCCGCGACGGAGTACTTCGGCATTCCTCCCAACCGCGTCGTGGAGCTGGGGGCGCAGGTCGAATTCTGATACTGCTTGAATGGCGGTGGACGGCGGCGAGGCGGGGCGCGGCCGTGGAACAGCAACATGGGTTGTCGTCTCACGGCGGCGAGGCGGGGCGCGGCCGTGGAACAGCACCATGGGTTGCCGTCTCACGGTGGCGAGGCGGGGCGCGGCCGTGGAACAGCAACATGGGTTGTCGTCTCACGGTAGCGAGGCGGGGCGCGGCCGTGGAACAGCACCATGGGTTGTCGTCTCACGGTAGCGAGGCGGGGCGCGGCCGTGGAACAGCACCATGGGTTGTCGTCTCACGGCGGCGACACGCCGCCCGTCACCGTCCGATGTTGCGCAGTTCCACCATCAGGCAGCGGTCCTGAACCACGTCGATGCCCGCGCGCGCGAGTCGCTCGGCGGCGGCGTCGTTGCGGATGCCCGACTGCAGCCACACGGCCTTCGGCCGCTTGGCGATGATGTCGTCCACGTGGGCCGGCACGTCGGCTGACCGGCGGAAGACGTTGACCAGGTCGACGTCCCCTGGAATGTCGGCCACGCGACGATAGACACGCGCGCCGAGAATCTCCGTGGCCTCCGGGTAATAGACGGGGACGGGCACGATCTCCAGCCCGGCATGCTGCGCATACTCCGGGACGTAGTATGCCGGCTGGCCGCTGTCGGCGGTCTTGATCCCGAGCACGGCCACGCGCCGAACAGCACGCAGCAGGTCCTGCATCGTCGATCGGGTCTCTATGAGGTGGCTGCGCCAGCCGGCCGAGGCCGCGTTTTCGGTCATGTCAGGCAGGGAGAAGTGTGATCGGAAGTTTGCCGCGTCACGGTCGAGCCTCGCCAATCCGCAGTTCCCCGCCAATCCACGATGGCGTTGAACGATTGAGCCCCGGCTCGCTGCCCTGAATCGCCATTCAACTGTTGCGCCAACCGTTCCACGGCTCTCCCAGGGCGGTTACCTTCCGGCCTCGTCCTCACTCGTTCATCAGTTCGGAGATCTTGATGCGCATGCTCGTCCTGGGGGCGGGGCTGCAAGGCTCTGCCTGCGCGTACGACCTGTTGCAGAATCCCGAGGTCCGCGAGGTCCGCCTCGCCGACCTCCACATCGGGCACCTGCCCGCCTTCCTCGCACCGTATTCGGGCGAGCGCCTCATCCCCACCCCGCTCGACGTGAAGAACCACGAGGGCGTGGCTGCGCTCATGCGCGACAGCGATGCGGTGATGAGCGCCCTGCCCTACTACTTCAACCTCGACATGGCGCGTCTCGCGGTCGAGGCCGGCGTTCCCTTCACCGACCTCGGCGGCAACACCGAGATCGTGTTCGGCCAGAAGGAGCTCGACGCCGCCGCAAAGGCAAAGGGCATCAGCGTCGTCCCGGACACGGGGCTCGCACCTGGCATGGTCAACATCCTCGCCCAGCACGGCATCGAGCAGCTCGACGAGGTGTCGTCGGTCAGGATCTTCGTCGGCGGGCTGCCGCAGCAACCCGAGCCGCCGCTGAACTACCAGATCGTGTATTCGCTGGAGGGAGTCCTCGACTACTACACGACGCTCTCGTGGGTGGTGCGCGACGGCAAGCGCGAGCAGGTCACGGCGCTGAGCGAGATCGAGCCGGTCGAGTTCTCCCAGGGGATTGGCACCCTCGAGGCGTTCCACACCGCCGGCGGATTGTCGACGATGGGATTCCGCTACGAAGGGAAGATCCCGTCGATGGAGTACAAGACCCTTCGCTATCCGGGCCACGCGAAGCTGATGGAAGCGATCCGCGAGCTCGGGCTGCTGGAGCTGGAGCCGGTGGACGTGAAGGGGCACAAGGTCGTCCCGCGCGATGCCTTCATCTCGATCGTCGGCCCGCGCCTTCGCAAGCCGGAGGGGCGCGACCTCGTGGCGCTCCGGGTCGAGGTCACCGGCGTGAAGGGCGGCCAGCCGAAGACGGTCGGGTGGGAGCTCATCGACCGCTACGATGAGAAGACGGGCATCACGGCGATGATGCGCACCACCGGGTTCTCGCTTTCGATCACGGGCCAGCTCCAGGCGAAGCGCGAGGTGCCGGCTGGCGTGCACACCCCCGACGAGGGGATGCCGGGCGAGCGCTACGTCGGCGAACTTCAGAAGCGCGGGATCGACCTCAGGCCGCTCTGATCGACAACGGGCCCGGACGTGCCGGGCCACGCGCCTGCCACTGGACGGCGGGCGGTTGCTGCAACTCCGGTCATCACGCTGGCCCGGCTTTCGCCGGGCCAGCGTGCGTTTACAGCCTCGCCCCCCGCAGCAACCGACCATGAGCGATCCGTTCAACCGCTACGACCCCAGCCCAGCTCCAGCCGCCGAAGCGCAACCCCCCGACGCGCAGGTCCACCCGGCGCCGTACTCGCACACGGTTCCGCGCCGCCGCAACCTCGCGGTTCGCATCCTCCGCGGCCTGGCGATGCTGCTCGTGGGGTACTACATCGCCGCCGTGCTGATGCTCGTCGTGTATCGCTTCGTCGATCCACCGATCACCGGCGTGCAGCTCGAGCGCCGCCTCGGGGCGCTGATCGCCGGGCGCGATCTTCGGTTCCGCCAGTCGGATGTCGCGTACGAACGGCTCCCGCGCCACGTTCCCCGCGCGATCATGGCGGCGGAGGACGGCAACTTCATGAACCACTGGGGCTTCGACTTCGCCGAGATGAAGAAGGCGAGCGCCGGCATCTTCGATGGCCAGATGCCGCGCGGTGCCTCGACGATCACGCAGCAGCTCGTGAAGAACCTGTTCGGCTGTACCTGCCGCAACCCGGTCCGGAAGCTCTACGATTGGGTGCTGACGCCGCCTGCCGAGCTGATTCTCGGCAAGGAGCGCATCCTCGAGCTGTACCTGAACAACGTCGAGTGGGGACGGGGGGTGTTCGGCATCGAGGCGGGCGCGCGCCACCACTATGGCACGAGCGCACGTGGCCTGTCCCGGTCCCAGGCTGCCGGCCTCGCCGCGCTGCTGCCCAACCCCCTGCAGCGCACTCCCGGCACTACGCCGCAGTACCGATCCGAGATCCTGCGGCGCATGTCGGCGCGGGGCTGGTAGCGCCGTCCGTCACGGCACCGCCACCCTCGTTCCATTCATCCGCGGGCGCGGCCCATCCCCGAGCGCGCTGACGAGGTCGTGGATGTAGCGGGTGATCCGCGTGTAATGCGGAAAGTCGATGTACTGCGCCTCGTCGCTGCGCTGGTGGTAATCCCCATGCAGGCCGGTGAAGAAGAAGGCGATCGGAATCCCCTTTTGCGCATACATGTAGTGGTCGCTGCGGCCGTAGATATTGTTGTAGCCCGACCACGTCAGCGTCGTGTCGTACTTGTTGTCGAGCTCGAGCGGCGTCGGCTGGCGGCGGTTGACCTCGCGCACCAGGTCACCGAGGTCGCGCGAGTCGAAGCTCGAGCCCACGACGGCGAGGTAGTTCGGGCCGCCCCCGGGCAGGTCCTCGCCGCGCCCGCGGCCGATCATGTCGATGTTGACCTGCGCCACGATCGAGTCGATCGGCACCGTGGGGTTGGCCGTGAAGTACGCCGCGCCGAGCAGCCCCGCCTCCTCGCCGGTATGCCAGACGAAGAGCGTCGAGCGCTTCGGCTTCACCGGCATCGCCTGGATCGCCTCCGCGATCTCGAGCATCGCCATCGAGCCCGAGCCGTCGTCATCGGCTCCGTTGTTGATCGAGTCGAGCCGCGGCTGCGGGATCGCGCGGCGGATGCTGTCCATGTTCACGCGGATCGTTGCGAGCTGCGCCGGGGTCAGCGCGATCATCTCGTTGGCGATCAGCATCCGGTTTCGCACGACGTTGAACGTGCGGATCGAATCCTTGTCCACCGGGGCGGCGAAGCCGACATGATCGTTGTGCGCACCGACGGCGACGTACTGGTGCCTCAGCACGGGGTCGCTGCCGGGAATGACTGCCACGACATTGCGGCCGTAGTTGCTCGGCAGCGCCAGGTGGTGGAGCGCCGCCGTCACGCGAGTGCCGGGAGCCGCGCCCGGGATGAGGCCATCGATTGGCGCGCCTCCGAACAGCCGCGAGGCAGCGGTGCGCGTGAGGCGGATGTTCGCTGCGGGGGCGATCGTGGAGAGCGCCTGTCGCAGCAGCACCATCGAATCGACGGGCGCATTGGCGGCCGGACGCCGCGGGTTGGCCGCCATCATCGCCACGTCAGGTGCCGCGAGCTGCGCGCGACGCGACGGTGCGACCCCATCCAGGTCCATCGTCGCGACGGCGGCCGCGTCCAGGAACCGGTTCACCATCCCGAAGCGTGCCGGGC
>JACDHQ010000191.1 GCA_013820975.1 Gemmatimonadaceae bacterium | reverse complement strand
TCTCGGCCTGAGCAGCCACCGCGGCTGGATCGCACGCTGGGCCGACGTGCTCAACCCGCCAACGCTGCCGACCGCCGGGTCGCTGGATGTTCGGGAGTTCTCGCGGGATACGGCATTCGTGTTCGGACGCGACACGGTGTTCGCGTATTCGGTGCCGGGGCATACGCCCGGCGCGGCCGTCTACCTTTTTCGCGGAACGTTGTTCGCAGGCGATGCGGTCGGCTTTACCCGGTGGGGAGGATTCGGATCGGCTCGCCCCGGGTACTCGGACGACACGGAGCGTGCTGCCGAGAGCCTGAAGGACCTGTGGCCCCGGCTGCCGAAGGGTGCCGTGCGATACGTGTGTACCGCGCACGCGCACTGCGCGCCGCTGGACGATCGCTTCATGCGCGACGTGGCGCCGGGTGACGCAAGACTGACAGGCGCGTGAACTCCATGGGTGACACGCAACGGTCACGGGAGTGCAAGAGGGTCGTCATTCGATGCAGAACGTCGTTCTGACCCCGATGATCGGCCCCGCGCTGGCCGCCGCCCTGCTGGCGCTCGTGCACGTCGTCGCGCCGGCGGTTGGCCGGCTGGAGGCGGGGCCGCGCGGCCGCTGGCTGTCGGGCGCAGGCGGTGTGGCCGTCGCATACGTCTTCGTGCACCTGCTCCCGGAGCTCGCTGCAGGACAGGTGCATCTGAGCGAGGCCTTCGCGCGGCAGCCCAGCGTCGACGGCCTGTCGGCTGCGGGCCTGCTCGCCGCGCTTACCGGGCAGCACGTGTATGTGCTCGCATTGACCGGCCTGCTCCTCTTCTACGGGCTCGAGAAGCTTGCGATTTCCTCGGTGCACGCTCCGCGTCAGCTGCCTGATGCGGATGATCGCCCTGGCGACACGCGACTTCCCGGCGCCGTGTTCTGGGTGCATCTGCTGTCCTTCGCCGCCTACAATGCGCTGATCGGGTACCTGCTGCTGCATCAGCGTGACGATGGTGCCGGGTCGCTCGCGATGTTCACCGTCGCGATGGCGCTGCACTTCCTGGTCGCCGATGCGGCACTCAGCGGGCATTACCGGCGTCGCTACCGCGAGCGCGGCCGTTGGTTGCTCGCTGGCGCAGTGCTCCTCGGCGCCCTGGGTGGCGCAGTCGCCGACTTCGGCGAGCGCTTCGTGGCGATGGCGACGGCGTTCCTCGCCGGAGGCATCATCCTCAACATCCTCAAGGACGAGATGCCGGGCGATCGCAGCGGGCGCTTCTGGGCGTTCGCCGCTGGCGCGGCGGCGTACACGGTGCTCGTCGTGCTTGCATAGGCGCGGCGACCTTGGGTTCGACAGCTACGGATCGATGCGGGGCCTCAACGCCCGTCGCAGGATCGTAGATCTCGGCCGACGCATGGATCATGCGTCCGCCCTTCGACCGCGGTGTGCCGGCACGATACGAATCGTCCGTGGCGATGATCTGTGCGTTCGGCCAAACGCCCAAGTGGAGCCGCGAGCGGTTCAACTGTTCAGTGGTTCCAGCCGGACCGCCGTCCCGTAGCAGAGCACTTCGGTCACGCCTGCCATCAGCTCGGTCGCGTCGTACCGAATGCCGATTACCGCGTCGGCACCGGCCATGTCCGCCTGGACCAACATGGTGTCAAAAGCTTGCTGGCGGGTACGCTCGGCGAGTTCCGTGAAAAGCGAAATGTTGCCGCCAAGCAGCGTCTGCAAGCCGGCGCCGATGGTGCCGAACACGGATCGTGACCGAACCACGACGCCGCGTACCACGCCCAGATTCGCCACGACCCGAAATCCAGGCATATCGAAGCCCGTGGTCGTCATGTTGTACGGAATGTCGGCTGCCTGCGAATGAACTATGGAACTCATGGCCTCGCTCTCCGCCCGTGGTGATCAGTCGCGCTCGTGGTTTGCCGCGCCGTCCTACCATGTCCAACAATCGGTGCGCATGCGGCCGCGGTGGCGAGGAGCCGCAGCGGTGCGGCTCGAAATGCCCGGTACATACGATCGGCTGGGGCGCCGGAGCGTCCTCACCTAGTTCGATGCGGGAATGACTCGTTGCCACCGGTCGACGGGAAGGATGGCGCCAATCGCCGCCCCGATACCGGAGGTCCAAGGCACAATGGCAGCGATGCCGAGCGCCACTCCGCCCCAGCCCCAGGAATCCGGCTCATTCACGGAATCGGTACCTGCGGCGAGTGCGATCGGGACGAGCGTTCCTACCGCAAGCCCAATCAGTGCACCGGCGCCGATGGCGCTACTGCGTGAGCGTTGCCCTGACCGCACGTCCAGCCGTGTTATCGCGGACACGGGGACGGCCAACTGCGAAACGCCACCAAGTGCGCGCCGCTCGGAGCGCTGACTGACGAACAGCATGCGGCTGCTTGCGGAGTCCACGACGCCGTTCGACGAGTACCGCAGGCCAGCGGAGGGAGCAGTCAGGCGAACCCAGCTGCCCGCCCGGAGTGGAGACGTGGTCTCTTGCGCGTGGGTCGGGCCGCTGAACAGCGCAAGCCCTCCGAGCGCAAGTCCGAGTGCCCAGGGGCGGGATCGATGGAGTATTTGCATCTTACCTCAGCGGGGTATACCCCGGGAACGGAAGGGCAGAACTGTCCGGGGACATGGGTAACGCCCTCCCTGCGTGTCGGGATCACGGCCGCCTGATCGTCTCCGACAGACGCGCTACGGGTATGCCGAGTAGGCTGACGGTAGCGCGACTGAGCGCGGTGCGGCCATCGGGCTGCAGATAAACCCACTGTTCCATCGTGACTGCCGGCTTGCTGATGGTGTAGCGCACGTGGAAGCTGTTGCCTTCGGCGCGTGCCGAAACGGGGCTCGACGCACCAGTGAGCCTGCCGGTGTACTCGTGCTCGTCGACGCGTCGCACCCGGAACGAACGCCGCTCCACCTCGCCGTCGGCGTAGGTGATCGTCTGATCAAGGACGAAGTTGCCATCGCTCTCGCTGTGGCCCGCGCTCGTCACGTGGAACGCCCGGTCGGCCCTGCCGCGCGCGGCGACGATGCCTTCACCGTACGTAACACCCGCGAAGAACTGCTCGGGCCGGAACAACGGCCCTGCCGCGGGCGTCCCCCCGACCCGAAATCCATCGAGGCACCCAGACAGGACGAGGACAACCGGCAGGGCCAATCGCAGTGACGATGCGCGCATTGGATGGTTCTACGTCGCCTGCCGTTCGAAGGCAAGGGGCGATTGGTAGTCGAGTCCTGAGTGCAGGCGGATCGTATTGATTCCGCTTTCACACTTCTCTTACAGAACGCTGCAGCCGTCTCCCCTAGATTCAGGCATGACACCACAGGGTGCCAGCCGCGCCTCCCGAACCTCCAGCGGATATCTCGCGCTCACTGCGGCGCTGATCGTCCTGGTCGCGCTCGTCGCGGGCGCGACGTGGCAGGCGTTGCGGGCAGAGGCCTCCAATCGTGCCACCGCCGAACGGGCGTTGCACGACTATTCGGCGGTGGCCGCATGGCACTTTGCGCAGCAGGCGAGCGACGCGCTGCACAACATCGGGGGCCCGCGAATGAACACGGTGGATCCCGGGAACGGTCGGGCGCCGCCCGAGAGACTCGCTCACCCTGCGACGCTGCTGACCGGCGAGCGCGAGGTATGTTGTACGGCCGAGACCGGGCCGGCCTTCGCATTCCGGATCGATCTCCCGGGGAACTCCGTGGTGAGCGCCGGGGAGGCACCCGATGCCTCCGACCTCGCCGAGCTTGCGGCGAGCGTACCGCCACTGATGCAGACCGGTGGGGCCGAGCGGCACCGCTTCGTGGCGCCGACGATCGGCGGCCGGCCGATGCGCATTGCCGCGGTGCTGATCGTGGACACCGATGCCGCGCGAACGCCCCGGGCCATCTATGGTATTGCCGTCGACTCCGCCTCGGTCGCACGGCAGTTGGCCCGAATTCACCGGAGCGGGAAGCTGCTCCCCCCTGCCCTCGTCGGCCGGGCACCCCTTCGCGATCGGCTGCACATTGCGGTGAGCTCGCCCGATGGGTATCCGCTCTACGCATCAGGCCCTCCGATCCCATCGACTGTGCCGGCGGCAGACCGGGTAGCGGTCGAGCAGGGTCATCTCATCGTGCATGCCGCCATAGACCCTGCGCTCGCGCCGGCGCTGGTGATCGGCGGACTCCCGTCGAGCCGCGTGCCGGCACTGCTCGCTGTGCTCGCACTCGGGATCCTGCTGGCCGGCGCCGGGCTGATGCAGCTCCGTCGTGAGCGAGAGCTGATGCGGCTCCGCACCCGGTTCGTCGCCAACGTGTCGCATGAGCTGCGGACACCGCTCGCGCAGATCTCGATGTTCGGCGAGACCCTGATGCTCGGGCGCGCACGCTCCGACGAGGAGCGGCACCACTTCGCAGCGATCATCCATCGGGAGGCCCGCCGCCTGACGCGACTCGTCGAGGGCGTGCTGCGGTTCTCCCATCAGGAAGCTGGAGGCACGACGCTGCGGCTGGAGCCGCGCGACCTCTCCGCCGAGCTTGGGGAAGCGGCTGATGACTTCGCACCGCTTGCGGCCGCCGCGGAATCGCGGCTCGCCGTGAATGGCCCGCGTGGGATCGTCGTGAATTCCGATCCCGGTGCGTTGCGGCAGATCGTGCTGAATCTCTTCGAGAACGCGGTGAAGTACGGCCCGCGCGGCCAGACGATCCTGGTACAGGCCGCCGTGGCGGGCCCGGAGGCGCGAATCTCCGTCGAAGACCAGGGACCCGGCATTCCCCGGGGAGACCGTCGCCGCGTCCTGGACCCGTTCACTCGGCTCGAGCGCACGGATCACCCCAAGGTTGCGGGCACCGGCATCGGTCTCGCCGTGGTCCACGAGTTGGTGCGTGCGCATGGTGGGCGGCTGTGGATCGAGGAAGCGCCCGGTGGCGGGGCGCGTGTCTGCTTCACCCTGCCGCTCGCGACGCCGGACCATGCGCCTGCAGATCTCGGCGACCCGCGACCTGCGCACCTGCGTCCCGCAGTCGGATGACATGAGCCGCATCCTCGTGATCGAGGACGAGCGCGACCTCGCCCTCGGACTGCAGGCGAACCTCGAGGTGGAGGGCCACGCCGTGGAGGTCGCGTCCACCGGTGAGGACGGTGTGGACGCGGCGATCGCGCGCCGGCCGGATGTCGTGCTCCTCGACGTGATGTTGCCCGGCATCGACGGCTTCACCGTGCTGCGTCGCCTGCGCGGCGCCAATATCGACGTCCCCGTCCTGCTCCTCACCGCGCGCGCCGAGGAGGTGGACAAGGTTCGTGGATTCCGGGCGGGGGCGGATGATTACGTCACCAAGCCGTTTGGCGTGATGGAGCTGCTGCTGCGCGTGGAGGCGCTCCTTCGGCGGGGGGGAGCCACTGGCGACCGTAGCGCCGGACGGCTTTGCATC
>JACDHQ010000190.1 GCA_013820975.1 Gemmatimonadaceae bacterium | reverse complement strand
GTCGGGGTCAGAGTCGGGGTCAGTGTCGGAGTCGGGAGTCACCAGCCGATTTCGTCTCGCATCTCGCATCTCGCTTCTCGCTTCAGCCCCCTGCCAGCGGAAACTCCCCCCTTCGGTGGCGCTCCTGGAGGTCGAGGTAGCTCGCGACGGTCTTCGCGATGCGCGCCATTTCCTCGTCGGTCGTCTCGCGCACCACCCGCCCGGGCACGCCGAGCACGAGTGAGCGCGGTGGAATGATCATCCCTTCCCTGCACACCGCGCCCGCTCCAATGATCGACCCGCTGCCGACATGCACGTGGTTGAGGAGGATCGCCCCCATCGCGATGAGGCAGTCGTCCTCCACCGTCGCGCCGTGCACGATCGCGCGGTGGCCGATCGCGACCCGGCGCCCGATCACCGTCGGCACGCCGTTATCGACGTGGATGATCGTTCCATCCTGCACGTTGGTGTCATCGCCGATCGTGATCGGCGCGGTGTCGCCCCGAATGACCGCCGTCGGCCATACGCTCACGCGGGCGCCGAGGGTGACGTCGCCGCACAGTACGGCCATTGGGTGGATATAGGCGCTCGGATCAATGGTCATGGCATCGAATCATTGGAGTGTTGCGCACGCCGGCAGTCGTCGCACGACCGATCGATGGGGACTGCGGTGGCGCATGCGGCCCTGCCCGCGATCGATACATCGGTGTTCGATGCCGGGCCGGCACTTTCACCGCGATCGATAGATCGGTGTTCGTTGCCGGGCCGACGCTCTCCCCGCGATCGATAGATCGGTGTTCGTTGCCGGGCCGACGCTCTCCCGCCACCGACACACTCAAGCATCGTCGCTCGCACCCGCTCTCCCGCCACCGACACACTCAAGCATCGTCGCTCGCACCCTCTCTCCCGCCACCGACACACTCAAGCATCGTCGCTCGCCGACGCTCTCCCGCCACCGACACACTCAAGCATCGTCGCTCGCCGACGCTCTCCCGCCAACAACCTCTCGATCTAGAAGGAGAGTCCCGAGCTGAAATACACAGTCGCCGCCCGGGTTCGCTCCCGCTCGACGACCGGGATGGCGACTCCCATTCTGAACGCAAAGGGCTGGTCCCAGCTCCCGAGCGCCGCCGTCAGGCGCGCCTCGGCGCCGGCCGAGGCGATCGTCGCCCGCGGATTGCCCTGTGCGCAGAGGCCCGCCCTGAACACCGGGCACCACGCGCTCGCGGCGTCGGCGAAGGCGCTGATGCTCGTGCGATCGACGAACAGCGGCAGCACGCCGGCCCCGCGGGCGAACAGCGCAAGCGGCGCACGGTACTCCGCCGACGCCGCCCAGGCGCGCGTCCCATGGAGCGTGCGCGGCGCGAACCCGCGTACCGGGAACGTGCGCCTGCCCTCGCCGATCGTTCCGAAGCCGAGGGCGAGCGGGATCGCGGTGCCGCTCACGCCACCTGCCTCGAGCTCGGTCACCGTGTTGTCGTCGGCCGCGCCGCCAGCGACGCGCAGGGCGGCCACGTGTCGCGCATAGCCGCCGAGGTCGAAGGAGCGGTAGCCGGTGACAGCGCCGGTGACGGTGCGCGACGACGGCGCGCGATGCCCTGCCACCCACCGGTTGATCGCGCCCACGGCCGCGGTGAATCCGTCCTCGGGTGAGATTGCATACGGCGCGTTGCGCGTGCGCGCGTAGCCGATGCCAGCGGTGACGCGTGGCAGCAGCGAGTCGACGAAAAAGGCGGGCGTTGCGTTCGTGGGGACATCGGGATCGATGTCGTTCCGTCGCAGCTGCGCGCCGGCCGAGAGGGTCAGGGAGAGATTGCTACGCACGCGCGGGCGCGCGAACGTCGCCGAGAGTGACGCGTCGCGGTCCACGCGGTCCACGCGCGCGATGGGCACGTCGCGCTGGTCGAGCACCGCGCCGCGATACGACCAGCTCTGCCAGGCCGAGAGGCCGAGCACGGGGCGCTTCAGGCCGGCGAACTGGTAGGCGAATCCGCCTTCCACGCCCCTTCCCCGCAGCGGCGCCGCCACCTGCGCGAAGTAGGAGTGCCGGCCGAGGATGTCGCTCGACGACGTGGAGGCACCAGCGCGCGTGTCACGACCGTCGTCCTCATACACCGGAAACCAGTAGCGCGGCACGAGCTGGCGCAGCGGGGAGTAGCGGCGCACGGCACCGTCGAAGGGCGCCACGGTGTCGGCGCGTGCGGGCCGCGGCGCGAGCTCCACCGGCTGCCAGCCCGGCGGCGCTGTGCTTACACTCGTCGCCGGCGCGACGCCGACGCGCATGCCTTCGGCGGTGAGCCGCACGGCGGCGAGCGTCTGCCCATCGGGCGACAGCTGCGGATCGAAGACGCCGATCGCACTCGTGCTCAGCACGCGTGGCGCGCGCCCGCTGCCGACGTCGGCGACGTAGATCTGGGTGCTCCCGCCGCGGTCGGACGAGAAGAGCACCGCGCGCCCATCGGCGGACCAGCTCGGGGATGCCTGCACCGCGCGCGCGATGGAGATTTCCTCGCGCACGCTGCCCGATGCCGCATCGACGATCGCGATCGACGTCGCCCCGCCACGCCGCCAGCGCGACGCGGCGATCGCGCGCCCGTCGGGGGACCATCGCGGCTCCGCCCAGAACTCATCGAGCCCGCCGCCGGTGAGCGGGGCGAGCGCACGCGTCGGGATGTCGTACGTCACGAGCCGCGAACCGCCGGCAACGGCCTGCACTGCCACCACGCGACCGTCCGCCCGCACGTCGGGCGCGCTGATGCGCGCGCCGCGCGTGGCCCGCTGGCGGCGGCCGTTGCGCTCGAGATAGAGGTCACCGCGCACGGTGTACGGATCGACGAAGTCGGGCTGCGCGTACACAAGCGTGCCGTCGGCGGCGCGCGAGTGCGGCGTCGCCCCGTTGCGGCGGCCGAGGAATCGCGCGTGGGGTGCGGGGGCCGATGCGCTTGCGCGGGCTGGTGAACCATCCTGCCCCGCCGACGCGCCTGCGCCGGGTGATGACTCGTTCGTGCCGGCCGGCGTCAGTGCGTAGGCGCCGTACAACCG
This sequence comes from Gemmatimonadaceae bacterium, assembly GCA_013820975.1. GTDB lineage: Bacteria > Gemmatimonadota > Gemmatimonadetes > Gemmatimonadales > Gemmatimonadaceae > JACDHQ01. The sequence goes on along the minus strand of JACDHQ010000190.1, from coordinate 2,384 downwards.
CCGCGGTGCCGAGCCGGTGTACACCAGTCGTCCGTCGGGCATCCAGCGGAGGAAGTCCGCCGAGTGCAGCGGGCGGCCGACGTCGCGCCAGCCGGGCATTGGCACGGCGCCGAGCGAGTCGAGGGGACCGGCGTTCAGGTCGGTGAAGTCGTCCCACGCCGCGGTGAACCCCTGCCCCGTTGCCGCGCGAGCGACCCTGTTGAGCATGAACGGCAGCGGGTGCACCGCCTGCCGCTCGATCAGCTCCCGCACCGTGCTGTCGCCGTGCGTCTCGGCCAGGTAGTCCACGAAGAGCGAGCCGAAGATGTACACTCCCTGCCCGCCGGGAAAGACCGGCGTCGCGATGCTCACCTGGTCGATGCGCGGGAAGCGCCGCGCCGCGCCGGCGGCGAGGAGGTACGAGCGGTGATTGGTGCCGGCGATGCGCCCCGCGCCGGTGAGGTGCGACTCGTAGTACGTCGCGATCCCCTCGGTGAGCCAGCGCGGGGTGTACGCGTTGGGAAAGAGCATGGGCGAGCGCCCGAAGACGTTCTGCAGCAGCCGCCACGTGCCGCGACTGCGGTCGATGTGAAAGATGTGCGCGAGCTCGTGCGTGACGACGAGGTCGATCCAGTCATCGGTGAAGCGCAGCGCCGCCGACTCGATTGGCGGGTGCGCGTACACGGTGATGCGATTCGATGGGAAGACCGTCGCGCTGCCGTTGGCGTAGTCGACGTTGTCGGAGACGACGAGGTCGATCGGCCCGCGCGGCGCCACGAGCTCCGCCGCCAGTCGGGCGTAGGCGCGCTCCGCGCTGGCGGCCGCGCGGCGGGCGAGGGGCTCGAGCCCGGTCTCGTAATGCACCCTGAAATGCTCGGTGGTCAGGGTGCGGTGCGGCAGGTGCGGCGCCTGGGCGTGGGCGATCGTCGCGGATGCGGCCAGCGCGGATGCGATCAGGGCGAGCAGGGTGATGAGGCGATGCACTCGCGGGATCCCAGGGGAAAGTGTGTCGCGCAACGTGCCAGTACCGATTGGAACTGCCGGGGACACGGATTGCGCGGATGACACGGATGAACTGCTCATCGCTCCTCTTGCGGGCAACGGCGAATCGCCATGCCCGCTGTCGGCAAGTGAAAGCAAACTGAGGGCAATCAAGAAAGAAACACACCACGACGCCGCAGAATCGGCGAGGTGGATGTACGACCCTGCCGCCTGCCCTGCCTCGGGGAGGGAACCGTGTATTCCGTGCCCCATCCGTGCGGCGGCCGCAGCCGCATCCGTGTCCAGCAGTCAGGCTCGTTGGGCACCAACAACTCGTCCAGCAGTCAGCCTCGTTGGGCACCAACAAGTCGTCCAGCAGTCAGGCTCGTTGGGCACCACCAGGCCATCGAGCAGGGTCCCCCCGATGCATCACGCCGATCAGGGCCGATACCGCCGGATCACATCGGCCTCGATGTCCCGCTCGGTGAACAGCACCCGCTTGTACTGCCCGGCGGCGAACATCGCCGCCTGGTCGTCATGGTGCCGGTTCGCGGGATCCGGGCTCTGGCCATAGGCGAGGACCGAGTAGGCGCGCGGGACGTCCGTGAACTCGACGCCGATCACCCAGCCATCGCCGCCGATCACGGACCGCTTGCCGTCGGGATCGGTGCGAAAGTTGAGGACGCGGAAGCAGCCGAGGGCGCCCCCGCAGCCGCCGACCGGTACGTCGACGTCGCCGTGACGCACGCGGTGGACGTCCCCCCAGGCCACGTCAGCGCGGCCATGGCGGCGAGTGACCTCGTCCACCGCCCAGGCGAACGCCTCTGCGGCCCGCGTGGCGTGCCGGAGCCCGCGCGGCGTGGTGGCCGCACGCTGCGCCTCCCACGGCTCGGCGTACATGGTGTCGGCGTTCGCGCCGTCCGTGTAGCGCTGCCACCATGCCTGGAACAGGACTCCACCGCGGCTGTCGTGCCCCGCGGTGTTGTCCCACTGCGCGAGCGTAGCGGCGGCGGCGGCGACCGCAGGGCTCGGGTTCGACGCGCGGACCGCGGCGAGGAGATCGGGCTTCACCCGGTCGGCCAGGAGCATCCGGTAGGAGTTCTTGAGCGCCATGATCTCCTCGAGCGAGAACTTCCGCTCGTTGTCGATGAGCTCGAGGCTGAGCTGGCTCCTGAGCCGCAGCGTCAGCGGCTCCATGTTCGGCGGGTACTTCGTCCAGTCGAGCACCTGGCGCATGTTGGTGAACCAGGGCGAATCGTTCTCGTTGCGCACATAGCCGCCGCGCGGGTTCTGCACGTGCGGCAGCGAATCCCACGGGATGAGCCGGGTGAACACGTCGGCGGTCGTGCGTGCGGGAATCGCGATGGAATCGCCGCCGCTCGCGTGCGGCAGTGACGGCACGACGCCGTTCCACGCGTAGAGGA
>JACDHQ010000189.1 GCA_013820975.1 Gemmatimonadaceae bacterium | reverse complement strand
GACATCAGCTCGCTGCACGGGAAGCCCCCGGAACTCACCGCCTGACGTGCTGGCCTTTCGCCTTTTGGCCCGGTAGCTTCCCCGGTTCTACCGGGGGTTCGCGCCACGGCGCGAACCCGGTCCCATACTCCCGCACGCACCGATGGCGACATACCGCTTGGCGCAGGTCCCTGCTCAGGGCGAGCGCATCACGTACAGCAACGGCACCCTCACCGTTCCCGCGCAGCCCATCATTCCCTTCATCGAGGGGGACGGCACCGGACCCGACATCTGGCGCGCAGCGGTGCGGGTGTTGGATGCCGCGGTGGAGAAGGCGTACGGCGGCGAGCGGAAGATCCACTGGATGAAGATCTTCGCCGGCGAGGAAGCCTTCGAGAAGCACGGCGAATGGCTCCCCGAGGAGACCGTCGAGGCGATGCGCGAGTTCCGCGTCTCCATCAAGGGCCCGCTCACGACCCCGGTGGGCGCCGGCATCCGCTCCCTCAACGTGACGCTGCGGCAGGTGCTCGACCTGTATGCCTGCATCCGCCCGGTCCGCTACTTCGAGGGCGTCGGCAGCCCGATGAAGGAGCCGCAGAAGCTCAACGTCGTCATCTTCCGCGAGAACACCGAGGACGTCTACGCCGGCATCGAGTGGAAGGCCGGCTCCCCCGAGGCGAATGAGCTCCGCGAGCACATCCAGACGAAGTACGGCAAGCAGTTCCGCGAGAACTCGGCAATCGGCATCAAGCCGATGTCGGCCTTCGGGTCCAAGCGGCTGGTCGCGATGGCCATCAAGTATGCGATGGAGCGCAACCTCCCGTCGGTGACCCTGGTCCACAAGGGCAACATCATGAAGTTCACCGAAGGCGCCTTCCGCGACTGGGGCTACGAGATCGCGAAGGAGCAGTTCGGCGACTCGGTGGTGCTCGAGTCGGACCTCGGCAAGGCGGGTGGCACGGCGCGCGCCGACGGGGTCGTGGTCAAGGATCGCATCGCCGACGCGATGTTCCAGCAACTGCTGCTCCGCCCGGATGAATACTCGGTCATCGCGACGCCGAACCTGAACGGCGACTACATCTCCGATGCGGCGGCGGCGCAGGTCGGTGGGCTCGGGATGGCACCGGGGGCGAACGTCGGCGACGGCTACGCCAACTTCGAGGCGACGCACGGCACCGCGCCCAAGTACGCGAACCTCAACAAGATCAACCCGGGGAGCGTCATCCTCTCGGGCGTGATGATGTTCGAGTACATGGGCTGGAAGGAGCCCGCTTCGATGATCGTGGCGGCGCTCGAGCGCGCGATCACCGCGAAGCGCGTGACCTACGACCTCGCGCGCCAGATGCCGGGATCGACCGAGGTGTCGACGTCGGAGTTTGCCGACGCGGTGATCGCCCAGCTCGAGCGCTGAGGCGGCCGTGCAGCCCACGTTGATCGACATCACGCTCTCCGCCGTGGCACCGGGAGCGGCGTCGTCGCCGCTCCTGGTCGTGGCGCTGCCCGCACAGCCGGCCGTCGGCGGCCCGTTGTCCGAGCTCGACGCGACGCTGGGCGGCGCCCTGCAGCGATCGCTCGCGCGCAGCGACTTCCGCGGCAGCCGTGACGAGACCCTGCACCTCGGCGGTGTCGCTGACGGCGGTCCGCAGCGCGTGCTGCTGGTCGGCATGGGCAAGATCACCGATCGCCGGGCGTCGATCCGCCGCGCCGCGGCGATCGCGGCCCGCCACGCGGTGAAGTACGGCACCGGCACCGTCGACTTCTGGGCGGGCGCCCTCGTGGACGTGGAAGTCGAGGCCGCGGTCGTGGGGCTTGCCGCCGGCGCCTGGGAATACAAGGAGCAGAAGTCGCTGCCGCCCGAGGACGAGCGTCGCACGCCGCTGTCGCGCGCAGCGGTCCTCGTGGACGACATCGAAGCTGCGCAGCCGGGACTCGCCAGCGGCAACGCGATTGCAGCCGGCCATGCGCTGGCACGCCGCCTCGCCATGATGCCGGGCAATCTCTGCACGCCCGACTACCTCGCCGCAACGGCCGAGGACATCGGCGCGCGCCACGGCCTGCGCATCACGGTCCTGGGACGCGAGGAGATGACCCGCGAGAAGATGGGATCGTTCCTGTGCGTCGCCCAGGGCACGCCGCAGGATCCCAAGCTCGTGGTGCTCGAGTATCGGGGCGGTGCGGAGGGAGCGCAGCCGGTCGCCCTCGTCGGGAAGGGGCTCTGCTTCGACAGCGGCGGCATCTCCATCAAGCCGGCGCAGGGCATGGAGCTGATGAAGTTCGACATGTGCGGCGCCGCCGGCGTGCTCGGCGCGATGGAGGCGATCGCGCGGCTCGAGCTGCCGGTCAACGTCGTCGGGCTGATTGGCGCCACTACCAACATGCCCTCTGGCACCGCCGTGAATCCCGGCGACGTGGTGCAGGCCTCGAACGGCAAGTACATCGAGATCATCAACACCGACGCCGAGGGGCGCCTCGTCCTCGCCGACGTGCTGGCGTACACGAAGCGCTTCGACCCCGTCGCGGTCATCGATGCCGCCACGCTGACCGGCGCCTGCGTCGTCGCGCTCGGCCATACGGCCACGGGCGTGATGGGCAACGACGACGCGCTGGTGAACGAGGTCATCGCCGCCGGTGCGCGCGCCGGTGAGCCGGGGTGGGCACTTCCACTCTGGGACGACTACAAGGAGCTCATCCGCTCCGACGTCGCCGACGTGAAGAACTCCGGCGGGCGCGCCGCGGGGACGATCACCGCCGCGCTCTTCCTCCAGGAGTTCGTCGACGGGTTTCCGTGGGTGCACCTCGACATCGCGGGGACGGCGTACACGGAATCCGATCTCGTGACGCTGCCGCGCGGCCCGACGGGCACTCCGGTGGGCACGTTCGTCGAGTTCGTTCGCGCCCGCGCGGTCTGATGCGCCAGCGGGCGATGCGGTGGCTGGTCGGCCTCGGCCTCCTCGCCGGGGCCGTTTTGTACCCAGTGGTGGCCGGGGCGCAGGATACGATCAGGCCGCCGGTGCGCGACACAGTCGTCCGTTTCCCGATCCCGCTGCAGCCCGACACGATCGCGCGTCGCGATAGCGCGGCGCGCGGCGGGCCGACGCTCGAGACGCCGGCGCGGGGCGACTCCATCCAGCCGTCGCTCGCGCAGCCGGAGATGCCGAGGCTCACGGACGCTGCACTGGCACCCCTCAGCTGGACCCGCGATTCGCTGATGGCGACGGGCGCGATCACGCTCGCTGACCTGCTCGACCGGGTGCCGGGGCTGACCTCCCTCCGCACCACCTGGCTCGGGACCGCGGCGGCCGGTGCCTACCTGGGCGACGTGACGCGGGTGCGCGTGTTCCTCGACGGCATCGAGCTCGATCCTGCCGAGCCGCGCGGCGGCGACGCGTTCGACCTGTCGCGTGTGCCGCTGTGGGCGCTCGATGAACTGCGGATCGAGCGCACGGCGGGGGAGGTGCGCGTGCATGCGCGAAGCTGGCAGGTGACACGCACCACGCCCTACAGCCGGGCCGACATCTCGACCGGCGACCAGGATACGGACCTCTTCCGCTTCTTCTTCGGCCGCCGGTTCGGGAACGGCCTGGCGGTGCAGGCGGCGGTGGACCAGTTCAGCATGACCCCCGACCGCGCCGGCGCGACGAACAGCCAGACGTCGCTGCTCGCGCGCGTGGGCTGGGCGCGGCACGACTGGCAGGCAGACGCCTTCATCCTCCGATCGACACCGCGGCGCGGCGTGCTGTTCGACGAGACGAACAGCCGCAGCATTCCGGCGATCGACCTCATGCGCACCGAGGCATACCTGCGCGCCGGTTGGGGGAGCACCGATGGACCGGCGTGGGTGCAGGCGACGGCGGCAGCGTTGGGATTCCGCTACACCGGCATCCGCGACCCGCAAGCCGACACGCTGGTGATCGATGTCGATCCCATCACAGGCGACACCACGCGCACGTTCATCCCGGCCGACACGGGCAGGTTCCAGGGACAGTATGCCCTGAGCGGCGGCGTCCGTCGCGGCGTCCTCCAGCTCAGTGCGACCCATCGCATGCGCGTCATCGGTGGCTCGGCGTACCAGACGCCATCCGCACGGGCGTCGGCGGAGCTTGGCATGCTGACGCTCGCCGCGAACGTCGAGGGGCAGGGGATCGACAGCGTTGCGCGGCAGGATGTGTCGGCACGCGTCGCACTCGGTTTCGCGCGGGCCGGCGCGTCGCTCGCGCGGCGCGACGACGCGCGCGCGGGCGGGGTTGCCGGAATCGACTGGCGTGCGGAGGGAGCCCTCCGGTTGGCCAGCCTGTGGGTCGGCGGCGGGCTGATGTCGCGTGCTGCCACGACCCTCCGTCCCCCCGCCGTGTTCAACCGGCCGTCCATCGCCAGCGCGGAGCCCGCGGCCCTCGGCACCTTCGCGGCCGTCCAGGGGACCGTGTGGGGGCCCTTGCAGCTCGACGTCCTCGGTGAGCGCTGGCAGGACGTCCAGCGCGCCTTCCGGCCCCAGTTCGCGACGCGGGCCGACCTGTTCGTGCGCAGCAACTTCCGCGAGCGCTTCCCGACCGGCAACTTCGGCCTGTACGCGCTCATGCGACACGAGTATCGCTCGGCGACGTTCTTCCCCACGGACGGCGGCTTCGAGCAGGCGCCGGGACACCGGATCATCTCGTCGCTGCTCGAGATCCGGATCCTCGACGCCACGCTAACCTATCAGTTCCGCAACATGCTCGGCACCCGGGTGCGAATGGTGCCGGGGTACGAACTGCCCCGGCAGACGCAGTTGTACGGCGTGCGATGGACCTTCTGGAACTGATGTCGTGCATCGCCTCGACCTCCTGACGACAGGCCTCCCATGATCCGAAGCATGACCGGTTTCGGCGCTGCCGAGGGCGTCGTCGGCGGCGCGCGGGTCGCGGTGGAGATCCGCTCCGTCAACCACCGCTTCTTCACGCCCAGCATCAAGCTCCCCGGCGCGTTCGCGCGGTGGGAGGCCGAGGTGCGCGAGGCGCTCCGCAAGCGGATCGCCCGCGGCCACGTGACGCTGTTCGCGCGAATCGAGGATTCGGCGGAGCGCGCGGGTGCGGTGATCGACGAAACGCGCTTTGCAGCCTATGTCGCGCAGCTCAGGCTGCTCCAGGCGCGGCACGGCCTCTCCGGCATCGATGCCAGCACGATCCTCCGCCTGCCCGACGTGCTTTCCACCGAGCGTGAAGAGGCGTCCGGGACGGTCGATGAGCTCCTGGTCATCGTTGAGCAGGCTGCCGCCGACCATACGGGGATGCGCACCGCCGAGGGCGAACGACTGGCCGCATACCTCGAGGAACGTGTGGCCGAGATCGAGCACGCTCTCGGGCGGATCGAGGTGCGAGCCCCGCAGCGGCTCGTCGACCAGCGCGACCGCATGCGGGCCAATGTCCTCGAGCTGACCCAGGGGGTTGGCGTCGATGAGCAGCGGATCGC
>JACDHQ010000188.1 GCA_013820975.1 Gemmatimonadaceae bacterium | reverse complement strand
GGAGGACGTCGACGTCGTCGGCCTGTCGATCCTGAGCGGCGCCCACATGACGCTCTTCCCGCGGGTCCGGGCGCTCCTGGCCGAGGCGGGGCGCGACGACATCCTCCTCACGGGCGGCGGCATCATCCCGCGCGAGGACATGGATGCGCTGAAGGAGCAGGGGATCGGCGAGCTGTTCGGGCCGGGAACGCCGACGTCGGCGCTGGCCGAGTACATCCAGCGCTGGTTCGCGGCGCGCGAGCAGCAGGACGCGTGACGTCGCGCCTGCGCCAGCTCGCCGGCGAAGTCCGGACGCTCGAGGAGCGGCTCCGGCAGGGAGGCGGGGCCGCCAAGGTCGCCCGCCAGCACAAGCAGGGGAAGCTCACGGCGCGTGAGCGCATTACCCTGCTGAGTGACGTCGACACGGCATTGCTCGAGATCGGGCTGCTCGTCGCGTATGACCAGTACGACGGACAGGCGCCCGGAGCCGGCGTGGTGACGGGACTCGTGTCGGTCCATGGCCGCGAGGTCGTCGTGGTCGCCAACGACGCGACGGTGAAGGCGGGATCGTGGTGGCCCGAGACCATCAGGAAGATTCTCCGGGCCCAGGAGATTGCGATGCGCTGCCGCATCCCCATCATCTATCTCGTCGATTCGTCCGGGGTGAACCTGCCCTATCAGGGCGGCGTCTTTCCCGGCCAGTACGGCGCGGCGCGCATCTTCTACTACAACTCGATCATGCGCCGCTACCTCCGCGTGCCGCAGTTGGCTGCCGTCATGGGGCCCTGCATCGCCGGGGGCGCGTACCTGCCCGCGCTGTCCGACGTGATCGTGATGGTCAAGGGCACGTCGTTCATGGGACTCGGGGGACCCAACCTCGTGAAGGGCGCCACCGGCCAGACGATCGACGGCGAGACGCTCGGCGGCGCCGCGACCCATACCGAAATCAGCGGCGTGGCGCACTACATGGCCGATGACGACACGGCGTGCTGCCTCCGGTTGCGCGAGCTCGTCCGGATGCTGCCGGCGCCTGCGCATCGGCCGGCGGGGGACGCGGCCGCCCGCGCGGGCGCCGAGCCGGAGACACTGTACGACGTGCTGCCGGCGGACCACCGCATGTCGTACGACATGCATCAGGTGCTCGCGGCCGTGATCGACGACGGGCGTCTCGATGAGTTCCAGCCCAACCTCGCGCGGGAGATGCTCTGCGGCGACGCGCGCATCGCCGGCATTCCCGTTGGGGTCATCGCCAACCAGCGTGGCCTGATCAAGGGACGGGAGGGGGAGCGGCCGCGCTTCGGGGGAATCATCTACGCCGAGAGCGCCGACAAGGTCGCGTTCTTCATCGAGCGCTGCGACCGGCAGGGCGTCCCGCTGCTGTTCGTGCAGGATGTCTCGGGCTTCATGGTCGGACCGGAAGCCGAGCACGAGGGGATCATCCGCGCCGGGGCACGCTGGGTGGAAGCGATGGCCACGGCGCGTGTCCCGAAGATCGTCCTCACGGTCAATCACGCGTCCGGCGCCGGTTACTATGCGATGGCCGGGCAGGGCTTCGATCCGGACTTCATCTTCAGCTGGCCCACCGGCCGGATGGGCGTGATGGAAGGCGAGTCCGCTGTCCAGGCAGTGCATGGGCCGGCAATCGACGCCGCGCGCAAGGGCGGAACGCAGGTGGCGCCGGACGTCGCGCAGTCGATGGACGAGATGCGCGCCGACTACGAGCACCAGCTCGATGCACGCTATGCCGCGGCGCGCGGCTACGTCGATGCGCTCATCCTCCCGGAGGAGACGCGCCAGGCACTGGCCACCGCGCTCCGCGCCGGACTCCAGAATCCGGGGCCCCACCTGGGTCCCTTCGTGCTCTCCTCGCACCACCACGACGCATGAGCTCAGACAAGATCGTACGGGTCGCTTCTGGCCAGGGGTTCTGGGGCGACTGGCTGGACGCCCCGCGCCGGCAGGTGGAGGGGGGCCAGGTCGATTACCTGATGCTCGACTACCTCGCCGAAGTCACGATGTCGATCCTCCAGAAGCAGAAGGAGCGCGACCCGAAGATGGGATATGCGCGCGACTTCATCGGGGCGATGGCGAGCGTGATGCCGGCGGTGCTCGAGCGCGGGGTCAAGGTCATCGCGAACGCCGGCGGGGTGAATCCGCCGGCGTGCGCGGACGCGCTCCTCGCCCTCGCGCAGGAGCATGGGGCGCGCGGCCGGCTGACGGTCGGCGTCGTCACCGGTGACGACCTGCTGCCGCGGCTCGACGAACTGCTCGACGGCGGCCACGCCCTCGCGAACATGGATACCGGCGCGCCGCTTTCGTCCATCCGCGATCACGTCATGTCGGCGAATGCCTACATCGGTTCCGAGCCGATCGTCGAGGCGCTGGAGCAGGGGGCCAACGTCGTCATCACGGGTCGGTCCACCGACACTGCGCTCACGATGGCCCCGCTGCGCCACGAGTTCGGCTGGGGCGCGAGCGACTGGAACCTGCTCGCGGCCGGCATCATCGCGGGCCACATCATCGAGTGCGGGGCGCAGGCATCGGGCGGCAACTGCATGCACGACTGGCGGAACATCCCCGACCTCGCCGACGTGGGCTACCCGATCGTCGAGGTCCGCGCCGACGGCACGTTCGTCGTCACGAAGCACGCGAACACCGGCGGCCGCGTGAGCGTCCCGTCGGTCACCGAGCAGCTGGTGTACGAGATGGGGGACCCCCACGCGTACATCACGCCGGACGTCATCGCCGACTTCACGTCGATCCGGCTTGCGGCCGACGGGGAGAACCGGGTGCGCGTGCACGGCATCACCGGGGCTCCCGCCACGGACAAGCTGAAGGTGTCGATCGCCTATCGCGCCGGCTACAAGGCCGTCGGCACGCTGGTGTATGCCTGGCCCGATGCGCTCGAGAAGGCGCAACTCGCTGACCGCGTGCTGCGCGAGCGGCTCGACCGGGCGGGGCTCCGGTTCGAGCACATCCTCACGGAGTTCGTCGGCGTGTCGTCTGCCCATGGGCCGCTCTCGGGCACCACCGACCCGCCGGAGGTGCAGCTTCGCATCGGCGTCCGCGGCGGCGACCGCTCGGCGGTCGAGCGCTTCTCGCGCGAGATCGCACCGCTCGTGCTCAATGGCCCACCCGGCGTCACTGGCTTCGCCGGCGGGCGGCCGAAGATCGAGGAGCTGGTGGCCTACTGGCCGGCGCTCATCGACAAGACCGTGGTGCAGACGAACGTGGAGGTGCGCGCATGAGGGTCCGCCTGCTCGACATTGCCCATGCGCGATCGGGAGACAAGGGAGACACGGCCAACGTCGGCGTGATCGCGCTGCGCCCCGAGTGGTATCCCGTGCTCGCGCGCGAGGTGACGCAGGCGCGCGTCAAGGCCCACTTCGACGGCATGATCACGGGGGACGTGCAGCGGTTCGAGCTGCCCAACCTGGTGGCGCTCAACTTCCTGCTGCACGGCGCGCTCGACGGCGGAGGCACGCTCTCGCTCAAGACCGACGCGCAGGGCAAGGTGTTTTCCACCGCGCTGCTCCGCATGTGCATCGACGTCGCCGACGACGAGGCCCGCACGTTGGGACTGCCGGCGGCGCCGTGACTCGCACCATCGTCGCGCGCGTCGCACTGCTGGTGATGGGCATCGTCGTCTGGGGATACGGGGTGCGGGCCGGGGACACGCAGCTTCGCCTGATCGGCATCGGCCTGCTCGCCGCCAGCCTGATCCTCCGGTTCTTCAAGCGCCGCCCGCCCGCCGGGAACGACGACGACGACGTTACCGGCTGACGTCGGCGTTCAGCGAGCCGTGGCCAGGCGCTGCGCCTGGTTCAGCGCCGCATACCGGCGGGAGAGCGGCGCATAGCCGAGGGCGTCCACGCGGCCGGCATAGCGGGCCACGAGGTCCCACACGGACGTCGCCCCGGCGTCCGCCAGGTCGGGCGCGAGTTCGGCGACGAGCCACGCTGCCCCGTACGCATCGTGCGCCTCGGCGGCCGTGACGCCATGGGCGAGCGCTTCCGCTGCGACGGCAGCACCCGCCTGCGCATGGAGTGACCGCACGCGAAGGGCCTCGACGAGCTCGCGGCCCTGGAACCACCAGTCGCGGCGTCCGCCGATCAGGGCTTCCACGTCGCGCAGGGCTGCCTGCGACGCATCGGTGCGCCCCAGTGCCCACGCGGCGAGCCCGGCGCCCGCGATGGCGCCGATCTCCACGTCCGCCTGCGCAATCTGCCGCGCGAGCTGCGCCGTCTCGTCGTACCACGTGACGGCGCGGTCGGGCTCGCCGCGCTCGCGTGCGAGGTGGCCCATGTTGTAGAGCGTCGCGAGGCGGTGCGGCTCGTTCTTCACCTGCGTGAAGAGGCGACGGGCATCCTCGAAGTACTGCTGCGCCTCGTCGTACCGGCCGGCCTTCATGTACAGCACGCCGAGGTTCAGCGAGGCGACGCCGCCGACGTCCGGCGCGTGCGCCTCGCGGCCCAGCGTCACGGCACGCTGGTATGCCTCCTCCGCCGCACGCGTGTCACCGGCGAGCGAGTACACGATGCCCTTGTTGATCTGGCACCGGACGATGCCGTACCAGTCCTCGAGCTCGGAAAAGAGCTCGCTCGCGCGCTCGAAGTACTGGAGGGCCTCGAGATTTCCCACGAGGACGAGGGTCGCGCCCAGGCGGACGAGCGCGTCCGCGAGGAGTCGTGGGTCACCGAGCGATTCGGCGCGGCCCACGGCGCCGCGGGACACTCGCTCCGCCTCCGGCCAATCGCCAAGCCGCGCAAGGGACTGCGACACCGTCATCAGCAGCTCGATCCGTTCGGCCTCGTCGCCGGCAGCCTCGGCTTCGCCGAGCAGTCGCTGGTACGCGTCGAGCGTCTGTCGCGACGACTGTCCCTGCAGCGCGCGAAGCCGCTCGCGATGCCGCCGGAGCCGTCGCAGCGCGTGGCTGGTCTCCGGTGCATCGGGAACGTCGGCCAGCGTCTGGTTGCTGACCCGCTCCCCCTCGGCGTACCGGCCTGCGGTCTCTGCCACCTGGGCCAGGAGCACGGCGGCATCGAGCAGGTCCACCGGGCTGTCGGCGTGGCGGTGCGCCATCGAGAAGAATGCGACCGCCTCGTCATTCGCGTGGACGCCCGCCGCCTGTCGCCCGGCTCGCATCGCCCACTGCAACGTGCGGGGCGCATCGCCCGCCTGGTCGTAGTGCAGCGCGATTGCCGCAGCCGCATTCGGCTCGCGGATCACGAGCGCCTCGGCGACCGCCTGATGCGTGCGGCGCAGCCGACGGGGGTTCGCCATCGCGCGGATCGAATCGACCAGCAGCGTATGGGCGAACGTGTATCGGTCGGCGTCCTGACGCGACGGCTCGAGCACCGCCGCGCCCACCGCCTCGTCGATCGCGTCGAGCAGTTCGTCCTCGGTACCGGCGCCGGCCGCGACGGCGGTATCGATATCTAACTCGCGACCGATGAC
>JACDHQ010000187.1 GCA_013820975.1 Gemmatimonadaceae bacterium | reverse complement strand
GGTCCTTGGCGAGGATCCGGGTTTCCTCGGGAAGGCCGTAGTCGGTCAGGTCACCGCAGAGCACCAGGACGTCGGCGTGCTCGGTCACCTGCGTGAACACCTGGTGCAGCTTTCCCTGCGATGCCTTCCCATAGTGAACATCGCTCATTGCGGCGATGCGAACGACGTCTCCAGACGTGGCCATGGCGCTCCTCGGTCACGGGTCGATGTGCACCTCGCCTCCCTGTCAGATTCGGGCCACGACGCCCGGCGGGTGGCGGACGCGACGGCCGACGTGGCGGGCGAGAGCGTTGAGCCCACCTTTTGCACCTGCGGGCGCTCAACCGCACACCCCCACATGGCGTATCAATCGACACTCGACGATTCCGCGCAGAACACGAATACGTTCTATCGCCGGACCCTGCACGTCCTCAGCGATGCCGGCATCCCCTTTCTCGTCGGCGGCTCGCATGCCTTCCTCAACTACACCGGCATCGCCCGCAACACCAAGGACTTCGACCTGTTCGTGCGCCGGGAGGACTTCGACCGGACGCTCGAGGCGCTGACGCTCGGCGGGTACCGGACGGAGATCACGTTCCCGCACTGGCTCGGCAAGGCGAAGCAGGGGGACGACTTCGTGGACATCGTGTACAGCTCCGGCAACGGCGTGTGCCAGGTGGACGACCTCTGGTTCGACCACGCGGTGGAGGCGCAGGTGCTCGGGCATCCGGTGAAGCTCGTGCCGTGCGAGGAACTCGCATGGCAGAAATCCTTCATCATGGAGCGGGACCGGTTTGACGGCGCGGACATCGCGCATGTGCTGCGGGTGCAGGGGCAGTCGCTCGACTGGGACCGTCTCGTCCGGCGGTTCGGCGACTACTGGCAGGTGCTGCTGGCCCACCTGACGATGTTCACGTTCATCTACCCGGGGGAGCGGCACACCGTTCCCCGGCACGTCTTCGACGACCTGCTGGGTCGGATGGCAGCCATGCTCGACGCACCGGCGTCGGAGGAGCGGGTGTGCCAGGGGACGCTCGTGTCGCGTGCGCAGTACCTGCTCGACATCGGCCGCTACGGCTATCAGGATGCGCGGCTCACCCCGCGCGGCAACATGTCGCCTGAGGACGCGATCTACTGGACGTGGTCGATCGAGAACATCGAGTGACGGCCGCGGGCGCGACGGTCAGGCGACGACGCTGACGCGGCCGAAGCGACGCTCGCGCCCCTCGAACTCCTGGAGTGCGTTGACCAGGTCCGTCTCGACGAAGTCGGGCCAGAGCTTGCCGGAGAAGAACAACTCGGCGTAGGCGCACTCCCACAACAGGTAGTCGCTGAGCCGCTGCTCGCCGCCCGTGCGGATGAGCAGGTCCACGTCGCGGTGGGCACAGGGATCGTTGTCGACTTCCGCCAGCAGCGACGCGAACGACTCGCGAGTTACGGGTGCGGGTGCAGCGGCGATGCGCTCGGCGGCACGGAGGATGGCGTCGCGCGCGGAGTAGTCGATCGCGACGCGCAGGTGCAGACGGCGGCCGGCGGCGGTGGCGCATTCGACCTGCCGGATCGCCTCGACGAGCGTGGGGGGAAGGCGGTCGCGCCGGCCGAGGATCGTGAGCCGCACGCCATTGTCGAGGCAGCGCTTTCCTTCGGTCACGAGCGCGCGGCGGAAGAGCGCCATCAAGGCGCCGACTTCGCGGCGGGGGCGCTGCCAGTTGTCGGCGGAGAACGCATAGAGCGTCAGCGTGCCGATGCTGCTCCGCGCCGCCTGCTCGACGACGCGGCGCGCGGCCTTGAGCCCGGCATGATGGCCGGCGGTACGCGGGAGGCCGCGGGCATTCGCCCATCGGCCATTGCCGTCCATGATGACGGCGATGTGCAGCCCCTCCCATCCACGGCGCTGGTCGATTCCGATGCTCATGGCGCCGTCTGCCCTGGTATCAGCGTTCACGGGTCGCACGAATCAGGGCCTCCATGTGATCGAGGTACCGCTCGAGCGCGCGGCGCCCGGCTGCGGTAATGCGGTATTCGGTCTTCGGCACGCGTCCCTCGAACGACTTGGTGCACTGGATGTACTGGGCTTCCTCGAGCTTGCGGGCATGGACGCTGAGGTTGCCGTCGGTGGTGTCGAGCAGCTGCTTGAGGTCATTGAAGGTCAGCGACGCATTGACAGCGAGCGCACTGATGATGCCGAGGCGCAGCCGTTCGTGAATGAGCCGGTCGAAGGCGAGCGGGCTCTCCTCGGGCGCCCGGCCGCGAACGGATTCGAGGGCGACCGGCCCCCCGTCCTTGCGCTTGCGTGGCGACGATCCTGACTTAGCCACCGTGCCTCCGGGCGATGAGGATTCCGAATGCGATGTGCAGCAGGCCGAAGCCGGCGACCATGAACAGGTTCCCCCATTCGGCCGGGGCGATGAGCGCGATTGCACCCACTGCCATGAAGGCGGCGCCCATCACCGGAACGATCTTCACCGAGTAGGTGCCGGCGGTGATGACGCCAGCCCCGTACGCGAGCAGCCAGAGTCCCGGGAGCAGCGCGATGCGCCCTTGCGCGAGGAGCACGGCGCTCAGTACTGCCCCGACGACCATCGGCGGCGAGAAGCTGAGGAAGAACTTGCGGGCCGGTTCGGTGAGCAGGGGGATGCGCAGCGCGCTTGCCTTGGCGCCGATGGTGCTGGCGGCGATGACGATCGCGAGGACCGCATCGGCGAGCCAGATGGCGACCCAGGCGCGGGGGGAGCTCTGGAGGGCAGCGACGGTGCCGGCCATGAGCGCGGTGACGCCAATCGCGACCACGCCCCAGCCGGAGATGGCGGTGAAGGATCCGGCGCGCTCCATGGTCTCGCGGATGTACCGGAGGTTGTCCATGGCGCGGACGTGCATCTCCGGCGCGTCGGGGCGGGGCCGGTTGCGGAATGGCATCACACTCATGAGCCGATGATAGCAGCGGGCGGGAAGCAGCGCAAGGTACTTTACCTTGCAAAGCCAGATGGTTGACGGACGGGGCAGACTCTCGCCGGCCCCGTCAGTCTCCCCGTGCTGCCCCCAAGCCCCTGCTCCCGGTCAGGGGCCCGGCGGCGGGTCGCTCGCCGGGAAGCTCTGCTCCGAGAGCTGGTCCACCTTCGCCTCGTCGATCCGGCGGGCGAATTCGCGGACGATCGCTGCGTTGAACGCCGGCAGGTCCTCGGGCTTGCGGCTGGTGATCAGCTTCCCGTCGACAACGACTTCGCGGTCGACCCAGTCACCCTTGGCGTTCCGGATATCGGTCCGGAGACTCGGCCACGACGTGAGGGTGCGCCCGGCGACCGCATCGGCTTCCACGAGGACCCACGGGCCATGGCAGATCGCCGCCACCGGCTTGTCGCCGACCATGAACTCACGCACGAACTGCACGGCGCGGGAGTCAGCGCGGAGCGCATCGGGGTTGGCCACGCCGCCGGGAATGAACAGGGCATCGTATTGCGACGCCTGGGCATCATCGATGGTCGTGTCGACGTCGAACGAGTCACCCTTGTCGAGGTGATTGAAGCCCTGGATTCGACCGGGCTTCAGCGAGACCAGCTCGGTGACGGCCCCGGCTGCGTCGAGCGCCTTCCGTGGCTCCACGAGCTCCACCTGTTCCACCCCGTCGGTGGCAAGGATCGCAACGCGATGGCCCTTGAGTCCGAACTCCATGGTCCCGCCCTCCTAGTCGCGGCCGGAATCGTCACCCGACTCCGCCTGGTCGCGCTGGGTCTCCAGCTTCACCGCGCGCAGCTCGGCGAGGGCCGGGTTCACGCCGCCCTCGGGAATCATGCCCTCCTTCTCCTCGCGCTTGCGGCCAGCCTGGTAGTTGGCCTTGTGCTCGTTCTTCACGTTCTCGTCCACGTTCCCCGGTCCCCACTTGTTGTCGGTGGACTGGCCTTCGGACGGGTCGATGTTGTGCTGGTCGGGACGCTTGCCACCCATGTCTGGCTCCTGGTTCGGGATCGTCCCTCTCTCAGGTCAGGAAGCGTGCCGGAAATGGCTCCCATCCGGGTCGATGAGGCCACGGAGGGCCGCGGAGACCGCTCAGCGCTGTCGCAGGATCTCCATCACGCGATCGATGGGGATCGCCTCGACGGTCCGGCCGTTCCCGGTCGTCGTCGTCGCCCTGAACATCGAGTTGTAGATGGCTTCTTCAGTCGCTTCCACGACGGCCTGGAAGAGCGCCGAGGTCTCGTCGTTCGCGAGCTCCTCAACGGCGTGGCGCTGTGCATCCCAGGCACGCCGTACGCGCTCACTCGTGGAGAACGCGATCACGTAGTCGCCCGACCCATTCGATGCCGACGAGCCCGTGCGGCCGAGGCCCAGCATCGCGCGCGACGCGAGGCGCTCGAGGTTCCGGTCGGACAACGGGGCGTCGGTCGCGACGACGATCATGATCGACCCGTCGCCCCGCGGATCCGGAGGCGCGGCGGTGTCTCGCGCCGCCTCGACCGCCCGCTTGAACGCGTACTGTCCGAGACGCTCGCCCACGGGAGCACCCATCACCTGGAGCACGCCACCGAAATTCGACTGCACGAGTACGCCGACGGTATGGCCTCCGAGCGATGCCGGAAGGACCCGCGATGAGGTGCCGATGCCGCCCTTCCATCCGAACGCGATCGTGCCCGTCCCGGCCCCCACACTCCCCTCCGCGACCGGTCCTGTCGACGCACTCGAGAGCGCGGTGCGCACATCACCCGCCGAGACAGGACGCGTCCTGATCGCATTCAGCCCACCATCATTGGTCTCGCCGACGACGGCATTGATGGAGCGCACCTGCTGCATGTCGGGCTGATCGAGGAGCCACTCGACCATCGCGTCGGCGGCCCGCCACACGCAGAGCGTGCAGGTGAGCAGCACCGGCGTCTCGAGCTCACCGAGTTCGCGGACCTGTGTGACGCCCAGCAGCTTGCCGAAGCCGTTGCCGACATGCACCGCGGCCGGTACGCGGTCACGATAGAGATTGCCACCGTGCGGCAGGATGGCCGTGATGCCGGTCCTGATGGAATCTCCCTTCACCAGCGTCACCTGCCCCACCCGGACACCGCGGACGTCGGTGATGCCGTTCATCGGACCCGGCGTGAAGATCCCCGGCGCGATGCCGATCTCTCGCGCACGCGGCCTGGTGGGGGTGTCCTGGGCCGCGAGGCCGGCGGGAACAGCGGCGAGCAGGAACAGCGTGATCAGGAGGCGCATCGGTGTGGGTAAGGGTGGGGTACACGTTAGCCCCACGGCTCCCGGTGTGCACCACCGCGCGGGGGGGGGTATTATCTCCGGGTGCCTCTCATTCCTCTCTTCGGCCATGAGGCCGTGCGGGCCCGGCTGGCGGACATGGTGGGACGTGGGGTGCTCCCGCACTCGATCCTCCTGCACGGGCCGCGCGGAACCGGAAAGCAGCGCCTCGCCCTCTGGCTCGGCTCGTCGCTCCTGTGTAGCGGCAGTGCTGGCAGCCGCCCTTGCGGCGCCTGCCAGCAC
>JACDHQ010000186.1 GCA_013820975.1 Gemmatimonadaceae bacterium | reverse complement strand
GAGTACCCTACGCTCCCACATCTCCGAAAAAGCGGCTTGTTTCACCGAGTCGGTGATCCGCGAGATGACGCGCGAGGCGATGCAGCATGACGCCATCAACCTCGCGCAGGGGTTTCCGGACTTCGCGATGCCGGAGCCGATGAAGGAGGCGGCGTGCACCGCCATCATGGCGGACATCAACCAGTACGCGGTCACGTGGGGCTCGGCGGCGCTGCGCAACGGGATCGCCGAGAAGTACCGGCGCTGGTACGGGATGGAGGTGAGCCCCGAGCGGGAGGTGACGGTGACGTGCGGGGCGACCGAGGCGATGGCGGCGACGTTCCTCGCGCTGTTCGATCCCGGCGACGAGGTGATCATCTTCGAGCCGTTCTACGAGAATTACGGGCCCGATGCGATCCTCGCCGGGGCGACGCCGGTGTTCGTGCCGCTCGAGCCGCCGCACTGGACGTTCGACCCCGAGCGGCTGAAGCGCGCGGTCACGCGGAAGACGAAGGCGATCGTGGTGAACACGCCGCACAACCCCACGGGGCGCGTGCTGACCCGGGCGGAGTGCGACGTCATCGCCGAGCTGGCGCGCGAGCGCGACCTCTGGGTGATCACCGACGAGATCTACGAGCACATTCGCTATGCGGGCGAGCACCATGCGCTGGCGACGTGGCCGGGGATGCGCGAGCGAACGGTGACGATCTCGGGGCTGTCGAAGACCTTCTCCTGCACCGGCTGGCGGCTCGGCTACACCGTTGCGCCCGCGGCGCAGACCGCGGCCATCAGGAAGGTGCACGACTTTCTCACCGTCGGCGCACCGGCGCCATTGCAGGCCGCCGGCGCCGTGGCGATGAGCTTCGACCCCGATTACTACAACCACCTCGCGCTCGATTATCGCGCACGGCGCGCGATGCTCGTGGAGTCGCTGACCGACGCCGGTTTCACCTTCACCGTCCCCGAGGGCGCGTACTACATCCTCGCCGACTTCTCGGCGCTGTCGGACAAGGACGACGTCACCTTCGCGAAGTGGATGATCGAGGAGATCGGGGTCGCGACCGTGCCCGGGTCGAGCTTCTATCATCACCCCGAGGACGGGCGGAAGCTCGTTCGCTTCGCGTTCTGCAAGAAGTTCGAGACGCTGAAGCGGGCCGGGGACCGGTTGGCGACCGTACGGAGTTTCGTGTAGAGGGGGTTCCGCCGGGGCCACGTACGGCTCGTCTGGAATCTTGAAGAACAAAGCTGAATGGCCCCATGCCCCAGGGAGCGTGTAGTGGCAATTCAAGTCGATTCCTGCAATTCCAGACGAGCAGTGTCTGGCCCCGGCGCAATGCTGCTCACGAGGCACGCGATCACGGTGGCCGGTTCGGCTTCCCTTCGGTAGATTCCCCGCATGACCTCCCGCGCCGAGATCACCACCCCCGAGGAACTGCCCGAGGAGGGCGTCGTCGAGCTGTCGCTGCGTCCGCAACGGCTCGCGGAGTTCATCGGCCAGCAGAAGGTGAAGGCGAGCCTGCGCGTGTGGATCGATGCCGCACTTGCGCGGCGCGAGCCGCTGGATCACGCGCTCTTCTTCGGCCCGCCCGGACTGGGCAAGACGACGCTGGGGGAGCTCATCGCGCGTGAGCTGTCGGTGAACATCCGCACGACGTCGGGGCCCGCGCTCGAGAAGCCGGGCGACCTGGTGGGCACGCTCACCAACCTGCGCGAAGGGGACATCCTCTTCATCGACGAGATCCACCGCCTGCGCCCGATCATCGAGGAGTTCCTCTATCCCGCGATGGAGGACTACAAGATCGACATCCGGCTGTCGGAGGGGCCCAAGGCGCAGACGATCACGATGCCGATCGAGCGGTTCACGCTGATCGGGGCGACGACGCGCTTCGGGATGCTGACAGCACCGATGCGCGCGCGGTTCGGGATCGTGGAGCGGCTCAACTACTATCCGGCCGATGAGCTCGAGCAGATCGTGCAGCGCTCGGGCGAGGTGATGCAGGTCGTGATCGAGGGGGACGGCGCCGGCGAGATCGCCCGCCGGTCGCGCGGGACGCCGCGCGTGGCCAACCGGCTGCTGCGGCGCGTGCGCGACTACGCGCAGGTGAAGGGGGACGGCACGATCACGCGCGAGATGGCGGCACAGGCGCTGGCGATGCTCGACGTGGACGAGTTCGGCCTCGACGACATGGATGCGCGCGTGCTCAAGTGCATCATCGAGAAGTTTGACGGCGGCCCGGTGGGCGTGGCGACGCTCGCCGCCGCCGTGGGCGAGGACTCGAACACGATCGAGGAAGTGTACGAGCCCTTCCTCGTGCAGAACGGGTTCCTGCAGCGGACGCCTCGGGGGCGCGTGGCGACGCCGATGGCGTACCGGCACTTCGGGTACACGCCACCGGGCGCGATGGGCGGCCAGGGCACCCTCCTGTAACGGCCCGTCGGTCGGCGGATCGGGCCGCGGGCGCTGCGGTCCGTAACTCGGCGCCCCCTGCCGCACCCGCGGTCTCTCAGGTCATCCAGAACACCGTGAAGAAGAGCACCACCCGGTACGCGATGAGGATGAACAGCATGCTGACTCCAAGGAGCAGCCCCTTGGGAATCGCGGTGCGCCATCGTTCCTCGTATGCGCGGCGGATTCCAAGCACCAGGTACAGGCCGATTCCCAGGGTCATCGCATAGCTGACAAGGTTGTTCAGGAAGGCATTCGTCACCTCAAATCCGAGCAACCGCCCAGCGAGTTTCGGCGGCCACTGCAGCACATAGCGCTGCATGATCGAGAAGACGAGCAGGGCGGTATACGCGTGCAGTGCGAAGACGAGGTGTTGCACGAACTGCCGGCGGCGAGCGATTTGCACGAGCGCGAGCAGCCCGGCGAACATCGGCACCATCGTGATGATGAGCGTCTTCGCCTGCACCGCCGCTGCCCCGTCGAACCGCTCGGCGTAGCGGTTCGCCGCCGCGCTGATCGCGTCCGTGTCCATTCCCGGCTCGCTGACGCGCGCCCGTACCATCTCCCGCGCCCGCGGCCCGTAGACTTCCTGGTTCACGTGATTGGCGAGCGTCGTCGAGAACACGCGCTCTCCAGCCCACCCGACCCAGACGAAATAGATGACGTTGACGATCAGGAAGAATTGCAGGGGCTTCATGTACGGCACCCGCACCCCGCGCATGTACTCGGCGGTGAGCTTGCCGGGCCTGAATAGCAGCGTCCGCAGCGTGCGCCACGCGGTCGAGTCCACGTCGGTAAGCGTCTCGAATGCCTCGCCCGCGAAGTGGCGCATGCTGTAGCCCCGGTCCGCGGCGCGCCGCTCGCCACACTCGGGGCACCATCGTTCGTCAGTCGGGAATCCGCAGCTCACGCACCGCGCGGACGTAACGGCCGTGGTGTTCACAGCGACCAGTACACCGTGAAGAACAGCATCGCGCGATACATGAACAGCGTGAGATAGAAGCCGAAGGCGAGCAGGAGCGCCTTGACGGCAGCCACACGGCGGCCGTCGCCGTACGCGACCGGCAATGCGATCGCCAGGTAGAGGGCGAGCAACGTGAAGTTGACGAGCGTGACGACCCCGTCAAGGTCCTCGGCGCGCGGCGTGCTGCCATGCTGCCACAGCGCCACCAGCGGCTGGTTGACTGCCAGCTCCTGCGCCACATTGATGACGAGCATCGCGGCAAAAAAGTGCATCGCGAACACGAGATGCTGGCTCGAGGGGACCCGCCGTCGAAACTGGACCGCGGCGAGGAGCAGCGCCCAGATGGGGACCATCACGATGATCAGGGTCTTGGCCTGGACTGCCGCGCGCGCGTTGAACGCCTGGATGTACTCGCGTTGCGTGACCGCGGACTCCGCGAGGTGCTCCCGCACCAGCTGCAGCGCAATGCCGCTGTGTACCGTCTGGCTCAGATGCACCAGCAACGGCGTCTGGAACGACTGCATGCCGAGCCACGACGCCATCACGAAGTAGAGGATGTTGGCGAAGAGGAAGAGCTGGAGCGGGCGGACGAATGCGTTGCGATCCCCTTCCATGTACGCCACGGTGAGCTCGCCGGGGCGGCCGAAGAGGAGCGTGACGGTCGACCACACCCGGCTGTCCGCATTCGTCACCGTCTCGAACGCTTCGGCCGCGAATTCCCGCAGGGAGCGGCTCCGCATCGACGCGCGCATCTCGCCACACGCTTCGCAGTACCGGTCGGCGATGGGGCGCCCGCAGTGCGGGCAAGGCTCCGCATCGTGCGCCGCTGGCTCCGACACGGGGCCATCGGTCGCGGAGCGGTGGCCGTCGGCAGCGGCGGCACCGGGATGCAACGCTTCGAGAGGGCGGACCGCCGGTTCGGCAGGCGGGTCGGAAGGAGTGCGCACCACCAACGATGCGGCGCCGGCGGCGCGCCCGCAACCGTCGAGCGGGCTACGCCGGGCCATGATTATCCTTCGGCCATGCCCGTTCCCGGCTCGCGCACGAGTGACTACGACTTCGACCTCCCCGAGCGGCAGATCGCGCAGTCGCCAGCGCCGCGCCGCGACGAGAGCCGCCTGATGGTGATCGACCGCGCGAGCGGCACGATCGAGCATCGCCGCTTCTCCGACCTCCCGGCGCTCATTCCCCCGCGCGACGTGCTCGTGGTGAATCGAACGCGGGTCTTTCGCGCCCGGCTGCTCGGCCATCGCCCCTCGGGGGCGCCGGCGGAGGTGCTGCTGCTCCGACGCGTCGCCGACGGCGAACGATGGGAGGCGATGGTGTCGCCCGGGGGCAAGCTGAAGCCGGGGCGCCGCGTGCACGTGGGCGAGGGGCTCGACGTCGAGATCGAGTCGATCACCGAACGCGGCACGCGGATAGTCCGGCTCGAGTGCGACGGCGATGCCGAGACCATGATCGAGCGGCACGGCCACATTCCACTGCCGCCGTACATCGCGCGCGCCGACGGGGAGGCGGATGCCGAGCGATACCAGACGGTCTACGCCCGCGAGGGGGGCAGCGTCGCCGCGCCCACCGCCGGACTGCACTTCACCGCCGAGCTGCTGGAGCGCCTGGCGGCCAGCGGCGTCGAGCGCGCCGAGATCCTGCTGCATGTCGGCGTGGGCACGTTCAAGCCCGTCGAGGCCGACGATCCCGCCGATCATGCGATGCACGAGGAGTGGTTCGAGATCGGCGATGGTGCCGCGGCGGCCATCGCGGCGGCGCGCAACCGTGGCAGTGCCCTGTGGGCGGTGGGCACCACCTCGGTGCGCGCACTCGAAAGTGCTGCCGTCGGCCGCCACGTGGCGGCTGCCACCGGCGAGACCCGCATCTTCATCCGCCCGCCGTACGAGTGGAAGGTGGTCGATCATCTCGTCACCAACTTCCACCTGCCCCGCTCCACCCTGCTGATGCTGGTGGCCGCATTCGCGGGCTACGACCTGACCATGCACGCGTACCGAACGGCGGTGGCAGAAGGGTACCGGTTCTACTCGTATGGGGATGCGATGGTCATTGTTTGAGATGCG
>JACDHQ010000185.1 GCA_013820975.1 Gemmatimonadaceae bacterium | reverse complement strand
GGCAGGCACCGACGCACTCGTGCGGGCCCTGACCCCCGCCGATGCGGGGGCTGGCGGTGCGTCGCCCGGGCAGGGCACCCTCGTGGTGATCGCGGTGTCGATCGTCTTTGCGATCGGCGGCGTCCTCATCGGGCTCCAGGAGGAGATCGTCGGCCTCATTCCGGTGCTGGTCATTCTCGCCACGCGCCTGGGTTACGATCGGGTGACTGCCGTCGCGATGAGCCTCGGCGCCGCGGTGCTCGGCGGCGCGTTCAGTCCCGTCAATCCGTTCGGCGTCGGCGTCGCCCAGAAGCTGGCCGAGCTGCCGCTCGTGTCCGGATGGGCAATCCGGCTCGTCGCGCTCAGCGTTGCCGTCGCGATCTGGATCGCCGGAACCGTCCGGCATGCGCGCGGCGCCTGGACGGCGGCGGCGATGCCGGCTGCGGCGGCGACCGACGCGTCGGCAAGCGCCGTCGCACCGTCACTCGCACCGTCACTCGCACCGTCACTCGCACCGGCAAGCGCCATCGCACCGTCGCTCGCGCCGCGTCACGCGGTCGTGCTCCTCCTCGTGCTGGCGGCGTTCGCGACCTACGTCGTCGGCGCCCTGCGCCTCGACTGGGGCTTCGATGAGATGTCGGCGCTCTTCCTCGTGCTCGGCATCGTCGCCGGCCTCGCCGGCGGGCTGCGAGTCTCGGGAACCGCGGAGGCCTATGTCGCCGGGTTCCGCGACATGGTCGGTGCCGCCGTGCTCGTGGGCGTCGCGCGTGCGATCTACCTCGTGCTCGAGCAGGGGCGCATCGTCGACACCATCGTGAGCGGCTTGCTTGCGCCCATCGCCGGGTTGCCGGCCACCGTGGCGGCGCTCGGCATGCTCGTCGTCCAGACCATCGTGCACGTGCCGGTGCCGAGCACCAGTGGCCAGGCGGTGCTCACCATCCCGATCGTGACGCCGCTGGCCGACCTGATGGGGCTCTCGCGCCAGGTCGCGGTGCTCGCGTATCAGTATGGTGCCGGGCTCGCCGACCTGTTCACTCCCACCAACGGTGCGCTGATGGCGGTGCTTGCCGGTGCCGGTGTGCGCTATGGACAGTGGCTGCGCTTCGTCGTCCCGCTGTTCCTGCTGGCGATGACCGTCGCGGCGGCGACGATCGTCGTCGCGGTCGCCATCGGAGTGAGGTGAAGCGACACGCCCCGGTGCGCCCCTTGCGTCTGGCCCCGCGTCATGACGATCCCAGCCCGCGATGGCGACCGCTGCCCCGAATGTGGCACCCCGCTCGAGCCGATCGAGCTTTCCGGCGCGCCGCTCGAGGCCGCGGACGAGTTCGTCCTCCGCTGCGCCAACGGGCACGAGCAGCGCGTGGTGCGACACGACGCGCCTGACGACGGCACCACGAAGCCCCGCCGCGCGTCCTGAGCGCGTCCTGAGCGCGCCGTGAGCGTGCCGTGCGCGTGCCGTGCGCGTGCCGTGAGCGTGCCGTGACGCCGGATTAGCTTCCGGCATGGCACTCCTCGGCATGCGCGACGTCTCGATCGCGTTCGGCGGTCCCGCGGTCCTCGACGGCGCCTCCTTCGGCATCGAGCGCGGCGAGCGCCTCTGCCTGCTCGGCCGCAACGGGGCGGGGAAGAGTACGTTGATGCGCCTGCTCGAGGGCTCGGTGGTGCCCGACACCGGTGAGGTCGTCCGGCAAACGGGGGTGAGCGTCGCCATGCTCGAGCAGGAGGTGCCGGCCGCGGTGGGCGGAACCGTGTTCGACGTGGTCGCTGCCGGGCTGGGCGAGGCAGGCCAGCTCATCGCCCGCTACCACGCGGCGAGCCATCGGGTTGTCGAGGATCATGGGGAGGCGGCACTTCGGGAGCTCGACCGCCTGCACCACGAGCTCGATCGCGCCGGCGCCTGGCAGACGCATACGCGCGTCGAAACGGTGCTCGACCATCTCGGCCTCGCTGCGGATGCACCCTTTGCCGCGGCCTCGGGCGGCCGCAAGCGCCAGGCATTGCTGGCGCGCGCGCTCGTCCGCGAGCCCGACATCCTGCTCCTGGATGAACCGACCAACCACCTCGACGTCGATGCGATCGAGTGGATGGAGTCGTATCTCATCGACCGCGGCATCACGCTCCTCTTCGTGACGCACGATCGTGCCTTCCTCCGCCGGGTCGCCACCCGGATCCTGGAGCTCGACCGCGGCCGCCTGCGGAGCTGGGCCGCCACGTACGACGCGTATCTTGCGCTCAAGGAAGACGCCCTCGCGGCCGAAGCGCGCGAGTGGACGGAATTCGACAAGCGGCTGGCGAAGGAGGAGGTCTGGATTCGCACGGGCATCCAGGCACGGCGCACACGCAACGAGGGTCGCGTACGTGCGCTCGAGGCGCTGCGTGCCGAGCGTGGACGCCGGCGCGACCGGGTCGGTTCGGCATCGCTGCAGGCGCAGGAGGCCGAGCGGTCGGGGCGACTCGTGATCGAGGCGCGCCACGTCACCTTCCGTCGCGGCGACCGCGTGATCATACGGGATGCTTCGGCCACCATCATGCGCGGCGACCGGATCGGGGTGATCGGGCCCAACGGGTCGGGCAAGACGACGCTGCTCCGCGTCCTGCTCGCTGCGCTGGCGCCCGACGAGGGGACAATCAGGCACGGCACCACCCTGGAGGTCGCGTACTTCGACCAGATGCGCGACCAGCTGGACCCAGAACGGACGGTGTTCGACAGCATCGCCGACGGCGCGGAATTCGTGACGATCGACGGCGCCACCGTGCATGTGAACGGCTACCTGCAGAACTTCCTCTTTCCGCCGGAGCGCGCGCGTACCCCGGTGCGCGCGCTGTCGGGAGGCGAGCGCAACCGGCTCCTGCTCGCCCGGCTCTTCACGCGGACGTTCAACGTGCTGGTGCTCGACGAACCGACGAATGATCTCGACATCGAGACGCTCGACCTGCTCGAGGAATTACTGATCGACTTCACGGGAACGCTGCTCCTCGTGAGCCACGATCGCGCCTTCCTCGACAGCGTCGTCACCAGCACGCTGGTGATGGAGCGCGACGGTCGCGTGGGCGAGTATGCCGGCGGCTACTCCGACTGGGTCCGGCAGCGCCAGCCGCGCACGGATCCGCAGTCCGCCGCCAGCATCCCGCGCGTGGCCGCCCGCACCCCGCCCGCGTCCACCCCCGCGAAGAAGCGGAAACTCTCATTCAAGGAGGCGGCCGAGCTGGCCGCACTGCCCGACCGGATCGATGCCCTCGAGCAGGAACGGGAATCGATCTACACGAGCATGGCGCACCCGGCGGTTGTCCGCGATCCGGCCGCGATGCTCGATGCCAATGCGCGCCTCGCCGCCGTCGAGACGGAGCTCGAGGAAGCGACGGCCCGGTGGGAAGCGCTGGAGACGATCGCGGCCGGTGCGTGAGGGGCGGCGACGCATTCGCATTCGCATTCGCATTCGCATTCGCATTCGCATTCGCATTCGCATTCGCATTCGCATTCGCATTCGCCTGGGCCGTCCGGTACATTTCCGCATCGTTTCCCTCGCTGCCCCATGACGGTCACCTCTCCCGAGCCATTTCGCATTCCCGGCTACGACTTCGCCGCGCCCACGGAGCGCGAGGCGACGGCATCGCTCGCACGGGTGTTCGGCGCCGAGCGTGGCGCGGCGGTGTGGAGCAAGGCATGCGCGGATGCGGGGGTCGCTGAAGGGCGGGTGACGTCCGACGACATCGGGCGCGTGGCCGATGCGCTGGCGCGAGAAGGCGGCGCCTGCGCCGCCGTCGGCCGGTCCATCCACATTCGCATGCGCACCCACCAGCGGCTCGCCGCCAAGCGCGCCGAGCTGCAACCGCGGGGAATGGCATGACAGCGCCCGCCGATCCGCTCCACGACGCTGCGCGGCTCGCCGAGATCGCGGAGCTCGGCCTCCTCACCGACAGCGCCGACCCAATCCTCGCGGACATCGCCACCAGGGCCGCCACGGCGCTCGGCCTGCCGGTGTCGCTGGTGAGCGTGGTGCTCGACGAAGCGCTGCATGTCGCGGCAGCGCACGGCATCGAGCCGCTCTGGCTCAACGAAACGCTCGGGCATCCGGTGGAGTGGTCGTTCTGCGCCAGGTCGGTGCATACACGCGAGGCGTACGTCGTCGAGAACGCGAGGCACGATCCGGAGCACCGCGCGAACCCGCTGGTCACCGAGGACGGGGTGCGCTGCTACGCCGGGGTGCCGCTCATCTCCTCCCGCGGCTTCGTCCTGGGGAACCTCTGCGTCGTCGGGCTCGAGGCACGCACGTTCACCACGGGCGAGATCGAGCAACTGCGCACGCTCGCCGACGAGGCCGTGGCACGCATCGAGGCCCGGAGGCCGGTGTAGCAAGCCTGTGGAGCGGCCGGGTCACCTCGCCGGAACCCCACGCGTTGCCGGTACGGGACGGGACAGCATGATGATGGTTGGAGGGGCCGGCAGCTGTATCATCGGCCGTCCGCTGGTCTTATCACAACCACTCGAGCCCCCATCATCATGCCCGACCACACCGTCGACTCGATCCTTGACACCCTCGCCACGCAGCGCCAGCGCGCCACGTACGCTGCCGTCGCCGGGGTAGTGAACACCGCACCTCGCACGCTGATGCAGGGGCGCCCGCGCGACCCGCACCACTCGTGGATCGTGAGCAAGCGGACCGGCCAGCCCACCGGTTACCCCGACGACCAGGTCGCGGCAGAGCTGACCGAGCGTCCAGAGATCCTTGGGAGCCGGGAGGAACTGCTCACCTGGCTCAGCCAGGTGCAGTAGCCGGGCGGCTGCGGCGGGGCTGGCAGCCCCGGCCGCAGCTGGCAAGCTGCGCCGGACATTCCCTGATGCGCAATTGAAAAAACGGCTGTACCTATCGAGGCATCCGCTCGACGAATCTGCCTCGAGGAGGTCGCGATGTCACAGGAGAGGATCGACCAGGGGACCACGCCCGCCGCCACGCTGCCACTCGCCCTCGCCGTGCTGCGCGACGAGCAGGAACTCCAGCGAACGTTCGACCGCCACGCCGACAGTCTCGTCGCAGCCGCGGTCACGCGGCTCGGCGATTCGGCCTACCTTGCCCCGAGGGTGGCGGAGCAGGCGTTCGTACACGCATGGCACTCACGAGCCCAGATTCCATCGGAGTCGGCGCTCGACACGTTCCTGCGCAGTGAAGTCGAGCATGGCGCAGCGCGCGCCCTGAGCCGCCAGCTCGCCGCGCATCGCCTGGGCCACCACGGGAGCGGGGAGCTCCGTGCGAGCGGTCACGCGCGCCCCGATGGCGCGTACGATCGTGCGACGTCATGGGCTCACGTGCTGCAGGGTGTGCGCGCCGACGCGCGGAGTGCGGCGGCACACGAGCGGGCGGCCGCCATCGCGCACCATGAAGCGGCAGTCCACATCAAGGAAATCACGCGCCAGCGCAGCTGGGTCAAGCCGACCCTGTTCGGCGCGGCCACCCTGGTGTTGGCCCTGTCACTCGTCTGGCTGCTGGACAGCGCC
>JACDHQ010000184.1 GCA_013820975.1 Gemmatimonadaceae bacterium | reverse complement strand
GTGTACGACGGGGCGATGGGCACCAGCATCCAGCTCCACGACCCAACGCCGGAGGACTTCGGCGGCAAGGAGCTGGAGGGATGCAACGACCACCTCGTGCTCACGCGGCCGGACATCATCCAGTCGATCCACGAGTCGTTCCTGGAAGCCGGCGCCGACGTCGTGGAGACGTGCACCTTCCAGTCGACGCCGCACCGCCTGCGCGAGTGGGGACTCGAGCACAAGACGCGCGAGTTGAACATCGCTGCCGCCCAGCTCGGCCGGGCAGCCTGCGACAAGTTCGCCACGCCCGGCCGGCCGCGGTTCGTCGCCGGCTCGATCGGTCCCACCGGCATGCTCCCGTCGAGCAGCGACCCGGTGCTCTCGAACATCACCTTCGAGGAGCTGGCCGAGAACTACTACGTGCAGGCGAAGTACCTCGTCGAGGGTGGCGTCGACGTGCTGCTCGTCGAGACGGCGCAGGACATCCTCGAGGTCCGTGCCGCGGTCGCCGGCTTCGAGCGCCTCTTCGCCGAGATCGGCCGCCGGGTGCCCGTCCAGGCGCAGGTGACGCTCGACATCAGCGGCCGCATGCTGCTCGGCACCGACATCGCGAGCGCGATGACGACGCTCGAGGCGCTGCCGGTGGACGTGATCGGCCTCAACTGCTCGACCGGCCCCGAGCACATGCGCGAGCCGATCCGCTTCCTCACCGAACACTCGAGCCGTCCGATCTCGGTGATCCCCAACGCGGGACTGCCGCTCAACACCGGCACCGGCGAGGCGATCTACCCGCTCGAGGCAGGGCCGATGGGCGAGATGCTCGGCGAGTTCGTGCGCGAGCATGGCGTGCGCATCGTTGGCGGCTGTTGCGGGACGACGCCGGCGCATATCGCGGCGATTGCCGCTGCTGTTGCGAACTGCGAGCGGCGCGAGGCAAGCGACTTGCCGGCCAGTCTCGCATCTCGCATCTCGCATCCCGGCTCCAACGAGCCGCGCGTCTCTTCTGCCATGCGCTCCGTCACGCTCCACCAGGAGCCGAAGCCGCTGCTGATCGGTGAGCGGGTGAACTCGCAGGGTTCGCGCAAGGTCAAGCGCCTGCTGCTCGCCGACGACTACGAGGGAATCGTCGATGTCGCGCGCGAGCAGGCAGAGGCCGGCGCGCACGTGCTCGACATCTGCGTCGCGCTCACCGAGCGCGGGGACGAGGCCGAGCAGATGGCGAAGGTCGTCAAGCTGCTGTCGATGAGCGTCGAGACGCCGCTGATGATCGACTCCACCGAGGCGGGTGTGATCGAGCGCGCGCTCGAGCACGTGCCCGGGCGCGCGATCATCAACTCCATCAACATGGAGAATGGCCGCAAGCGCATCGAGAGCGTCGTCCCGATTGCGAAGAAGCATGGCGCGGCGCTCGTGGCGCTGACGATCGACGAGGAGGGGATGGCGAAGACCCGGCAGCGCAAGCTCGAGATCGCGCGCGTCATCCACGACATCGTCGTGAGCGAATACGGGCTGCGCGCCGAGGACCTGATCTTCGACGCGCTCACCTTCACGCTCGCCACCGGCGACCCGGAGTGGATCGACAGCGCGAAGGAGACGATCGAGGGGATCCGGCTCATCAAGCGCGACCTGCCTGGGGTCTTCACGACGCTCGGCGTGTCGAACGTGAGCTTCGGCCTCTCCGAGCCGGCGCGGCACGTCATCAACTCCGTCTTCCTCCATCATTGCGTGGCCGCAGGGCTCGACTCGGCGATCGTGAACCCGGCGCACGTGCGGCCGTACGCCGAGATTCCGGCGGAGGAGCGGGCGCTCGCGGACGACCTGATCTTCAACAAGCGGCCCGACGCGCTGCAGCGGCTGATCGAGCAATTCGACGCCACGGGCGGCGGCAGCGGTGCCGCGGCAGTGGAAAAGGACGATCCGACGGCTGGGATGAGTGCCGACGAGGTCGTGGCGTGGAAGGTGGTGCACCGCAAGAAGGACGGAATCGAGGACGCCCTCGACGCCGCCGGCGTGCGCGAGCACCCGGTACGCGTGCTCAACGAGGTGCTGCTGCCCGCGATGAAGGTGGTCGGCGACAAGTTCGGCGCCGGTGAGCTCATCCTCCCCTTCGTGCTCCAGAGCGCCGAGGTGATGAAGCGCGCGGTCAAGCACCTCGAGCAGTTCCTCGAGCGGGCCGAAGGCTACACCAAGGGCAAGGTCGTCCTGGCGACCGTGTACGGCGACGTGCACGACATCGGCAAGTCGCTCGTCAACACGATCCTCTCGAACAACGGGTACACCGTCTACGACCTCGGCAAGCAGGTACCGGTGAACACGATCGTCGAGAAGGCGATCGAGGTGGGTGCCGACGCAATCGGCCTCTCCGCGCTCCTCGTGAGCACGTCGAAGCAGATGCCGCTCTGCGTGCAGGAGCTCCACCGGCGCGGCATGACGATCCCGGTGCTCATCGGTGGCGCCGCGATCAACCGCCGCTTCGGCAGGCGCGCGATGTTCGTCAACGCCGAACAGGCGTATGCACCTGGGGTGTTCTACTGCAAGGATGCATTCGAGGGGCTCGAGACGATGGATGCGCTCCAGGATGCCGACCGGCGTGCGCCGTTCACCGCGAAGCTGATCGAGGACGCGCGCAACGATGTGTTCCTCAACACCCAGGTGGGCAAGGACATTGCGGCCGGTGGTGCGGGCGGTGAGCGCAGCGCGGTCGGCGAGGACCACCCGGTGCCGACGCCGCCATTCTGGGGTGTGCGCGTGCTGCACGACATCCCCACCGACGAGGTCTTCGACCTGCTCGACCTCGATGAGCTCTATCGCCTGCAGTGGGGTGGCCGTGGCTCGGGGGAGGCGTACCACACCGCCGTGCGCGAGGAGTTCGAGCCCACGCTGAAGCGCCTTCGAGTCGCTTCGCTACTCGAGGGCTGGGTGAAGCCGCAGGCGGTGTACGGCTATTTCCCCGTCCAGTCGTCCGGCAACGATGTCTTGGTGTATGACCCGGCCGCCTACGCGAAGGACGGCACGACGACCGAGGTCGCGCGCTTCCACTTTCCGCGGCAGGAGGGGCGCGAGCGCCTCTGCCTCGCCGACTACTACCGCTCGGTGAAGAGCGGCGACGTGGATGTTGCAGTGCTGCAGATCGTCACGGTCGGCGCCGGCGCCACCACGCACTTCGAGCGGCTGCAGGGCGCCAACGAGTACACCGAGGCGTTCTACGCGCATGGATTCTCCGTCGAGGCGGCCGAAGCGACCGCGGAGTGGATGCATCGGCACGTGAAGCAGGAACTGGGGATCCCCGGCAGCCGCGGGAAGCGCTACTCATGGGGCTACGGCGCCTGCCCCGACCTCGACGACCACGCCACGGTGTTCCGCCTCCTGCCGGAGTCCCGCACGGCGCTCGGCATGGATCACACGGTGAGCTTTCAGCTGCTTCCCGAGCAGTCCACGGCGGCAATCATCATCCACCATCCGGACGCGAAGTACTACGCCGTCCGCACGGGAGGCGCCGAGTGAGCGCCCCGGTCGAGCGCCTGCTCGATCCCGAGCGCGTCGTGCTCTTCGACGGCGCGATGGGCACGATGCTCTACGCGCGCGGGGTCTTCATCAACCAGAGCTACGACGAGATCAACCTCCGCTCGCCCGACATCGTCCGCGGGCTGCATCGCGAGTACGTGCGCGCCGGGGCCGATGCGCTCGAGACGAACACGTTCGGCGCCAACCGCGTGAAGCTCGCGCAGTACGGCCTCGAGGCGCATACGGCCGAGATCAATTCGCGTGCGGCGTCGATTGCGCGGGAGGTTGCGGATCGCGAGGGTGGCGGCAACGTGCTGGTGGCGGGGGCCGTGGGACCGATCGGCGTGCGCCTCGAGCCGTACGGCGCCACGAGCACCGAGGAGGCGCGGGAGACCTTCCGCGAACAGATGCAGGCACTCGCCGATGGCGGCGTCGACTGCTTCCTGCTGGAGACCTTCGGTGACCTGCTCGAGATCCAGCAGGCGATCGTCGCTGCACGTGACGCCGCGCCGAACCTTCCGGTTATCGCACAGATGACGGTCGGCGTCGATGGCCGCACCCCATTTGGCGCGACGCCGGAGGACATCGCGCTCGCGCTCGACCGCTGGGGCGCCGACATCATCGGGTTGAACTGCAGCGTCGGCCCGCAGACGATCCTCGAGTCGATCGAGCGGATGGCCGCCGTGACGAAGCGGAAGCTCAGTGCGCAGCCGAACGCCGGCATGCCGCGCGACGTCGGGGGCCGCCAGCTCTACATGGCGAGCCCCGAGTACATGGCGACGTATGCGCGCCACCTCGTCCAGGGCGGCGCCAAGGTCGTCGGCGGTTGCTGCGGAACCACGCCGGAGCATGTGAAGGCGATGTGCGAGGGGCTGCGACCGATCAGACCGCGGTCGGGGGTCAGGGGTCGGGGGACGGGGGGCGAGACAGGCGGAGTCGCCAAATCACCGACCCGCGCCACTGCCGAACTCTCCCTACCCCCGACTCCCGACCCCATCCCGTTCAAGGATCGCTCGCGCTTCGCCGCGAAGCTGGCGGCCGGGACCTTCGTCACCAGCGTCGAGATCGTGCCGCCGCGGGGCGTCGACGCGTCGCGCATGCTCGCCGACACGCGCACGCTCAAGGACGCCGGCGTCGATGCGGTAAACGTCCCCGACGGCCCCCGCGCGCAGAGCCGCATGGGCGCGCTCATGACGAGCCTCCTCATCGAGCAGCAGGTCGGCATCGAGAGCGTGACCCACTACGCCTGCCGCGACCGCAACCTCCTCGGCATGCTGAGCGACCTGCTCGGCGCCTCCGCCGTGGGCCTGCGCAACATGCTGCTCATCACCGGCGACCCGCCGAAGATGGGGCCCTACCCCGATGCGACCGCCGTCTTCGACATCGACGCGATCGGCCTGACCAACCTCGTGGCGAACCTCAACCGGGGGCTCGACCCGGGCGGCAACTCCATCGGCACCCCCACGCAGTTCGCGATCGGCGTCGGCGTGAATCCGGTCGCCATCGATGTGGCGCATGAGGTGAAGCGCTTCGAGTGGAAGGTCGACGCAGGCGCCGAGTATGCGATCACGCAGCCGGTGTTCGATCCCGACCAGCTCGAGCGCTTCCTCGAGCGGGCCAGCGGCTTCTCATCGATCCCGATGATCGCCGGAATCTGGCCGCTCGTCTCGCTCCGCAACGCAGAGTTCATGGCGAACGAGGTCCCGGGCGTCTCGGTGCCCGATGCGGTCATGCAGCGCATGCGCCGGGCGAACGAGGTATCGAAGGAGCACGCGCTGGCGGAAGGGATTGCGATCGCGCGCGAGATGCTGGAGCGGGTGCGGCCGTTCGTGCAGGGAGTGCAGGTATCGGCGCCGTTCGGGAAGGTGCAGTTGGCGCTGGAGGTGTTCGAGGGGGTGCTGGAGGGTGGGAGTGGGGGCGGCGGGTGAGTGGCGGGTGAGTGGCGGTGCGGGGGGCCATCATCACGGATCAGGTTCGGCGCGCCTGAGC
>JACDHQ010000183.1 GCA_013820975.1 Gemmatimonadaceae bacterium | reverse complement strand
CTGCCGGGGCGAGTCGTTGTTCACTCCCGTGCGAGCGCGGATGCCGCGCGCCCGTCCGCCGCCGGCGGCGGTGGTGATGCGATTGGAATCGGGCCGCTGGCGACGCGCGGTCGCGTCGGGACGTGCCACCGCCGGCCGCGGCGCTGGAGGAGCGTACTCGTAGGTCATCCGCTCGACGTTCGCACAGCCGTAGCTCCGCAGCTGCGCCTCGATCCAGTCGATCGCCGCACGATTGCGGTCGGTGCCCTGGCGGCGGTCGCCGAACTGCGTGAGCCCCTTGATGGTCGCCTTGTAGCGCTCGAGGTCGAGCCCGGCCACGAGTGCAGCGGCGACGCTGTCGGGCACGATGGGGCCGGGCTGGGCGGCGACTGCGGCGGGCGTGGCGACGAGGAGGGCGAAGGCGAGGGCGGTGCGGAGGGCGAGCGACTGCATCGGGGGGCTCCGGATTGGTGTCGGATGGAAGCTATGAGAGGCCGGTTCCCCGACGACAGAGTCGACCCATGACCAACTTGACCAACGATCCCGATCGTGTCACTCATCATCATGGGTGAAGCGGTCAACATCTACGAGGCCAAGAGCCGTCTCTCCGAGCTCGTGGAGCGCGCCGCCCGTGGTCTGCTCGTGGTCCAGGCACAGATCGAGGGGCTGGCGATCGTGACCGCGGATGAGGCGATCGCCACCTACGACGTCAGCGTTGTCGACGCGATGGTGTGATCGCGGGACCGCCGGCGCAACGCCGCGCTGACGTACGCCGCCTACTTCTGTGCCGCCGCCGACGCACAGGTGGTCCTGACCCGCTCCACGTCCGCCTCCGCGAAGATCGCGACCGACCTGCCCTTACGCTCGGTACCCACACCGAACACCGCGGCGGCAACCTTCACCCCGGCACTCGCATCCTCGATGGTGTTGAGGATGACACCGGTCGCGCCCACCGAGGCGGCCTTCTCGCGCATCGACTTCATCATCCCTGCTTCCGTCGTGAAGCCGCTCGATCCTGCCGAGTTGAGGATGGCGATCTCACGGTGCTGCGGTGCCTTGTCGGGCGACGTGTACAGGATCACTCCCTGCTCGCAGGTGGGCGACAGGGTCACCGACTGGTCGAGCAGGGCGACGTTCGTCCGGGTGCATGCGGTGATGCCGGCCAGGGCGACAACGGCAAGGCAGCGGACGGCGGTGTGCACGGATGGCTTGGAAGGCGTGCTGGGTATTGGTGGAAGAGGTTGACGGCGCCCCGCGACTATGCGGGCTGGCGGCAGCGGGGTCAAGGTGGCGGCGGGATGAACCATATTTCCGGGAGCCGCAGCGTGACCCACCCCGAGCTGGAGATAACGGAATGAGCCACAGCGTCACCCTCGCCGCCGTCGCCGCGCTGGCGCTCAGCGCCGCACCTCAGGCCCTCGCCGCCCAGCAGGCCCCACAGCCCCGCCCCTTCGGGGTCGGGAACCCAGTCGGGATGCCCGTCACCCCCGGAGCCCCGGGTGCCGCGGCCGCAATCACGACATTCGAGCCGGTGTCGCCCAACGTGAAGGTGTACGGCGCCATCTACTCGGCCGAGAGCTGCTCGTATGACGCGACGCGCGGCGTGATCGTGGTGCCCAACCGCGGCGTGCCGCAGCACGTCCAGGCCAACGATGCGTGGGTCTCGTTCATCAACCATGACGGATCCGTGCACACGGCCCGCTGGATCGGCGTGCAGTCTCCGGGTGACCGCGGCAACCTCGTGCCGGCGCTCGTCCTCAACGAGCCGTACGGCAGCGACATCGTCAACGGCCTGCTGTACGTCGCCGATCGCGACGGCGGCACGGCGCCCGATGTGCCGAGCGTCGCCGTGATCAGGAAGTTCGACATGAGGACCGGCGCGCCCGCGGGCGAGGTGCGCGTGGAGCGGGTCGCGTGGATCAACGACATCGCGGTCGCCGCGGACGGCACCATCTACGCGACGCAGACGGGTGCGTTCGGCGAGAACGCCGATCCAGCAACGTGGGGGCTGTGGAAGGTCGCCCCCGACGGCACGGTAACGGCGCTCGTGCAGGGCGCCCCGCTCTTCCAGCCCAACGGCGTCGCGCTGGATGCGCAGGGGAACGTCGTCGTCGTGAACATGGGGAACCCCGGCGTGCTGACCTTCTCGCCGGCGGGACAGCTGCTGAAGACCGAGCAGGCGGCGCAGGCGGGCAGCGACGGGCTGGTGATCATGCCCGACGGCACGAAGTACGTGAGCAGCGTCCGCTTCGGTGGCGTGTCGCGCATGCGTCCGGGCCAGCCCGCGGAGCTCATCGCGCGGAACATCCCGAGCGCGGCGTCGATGTGCTACGACGCGGGCGCGAACCAGCTGGTGATTCCGATGAACGCCAACAACGCGCTGGCGTTCGTGCGGCTCGACGACGGGGGGGCCCCGTGACCCGTCGTCCCCACGGCGCACCAGGCGCAATCACCGCGGGATAGCGCCGTCAGCCCGTTGGCGCACCCGCAATGGCACCGCGAAGCCAGTCGCGGTACGCCGCTTCATCATTCGCGCCCGCCCACTCGTCGAACGCCGCGAAGGGATCGTCCCCCTCGGCGGGTGCCTTGTCGATGACGATTCCGTCACCTCGCGAGGCAGCACCGTCTGGCTCTTGACGGAGATGCGCGAGAAGGCGTCGCGGTGAGGGCTGCGGGGAAGCATGGTTGTAAGGTGACTTACTGCCTTACTGTCTTCAACGGGGGTCGGGGGATCCCATATCGATTCCGCTCCGTTGGGCTTACGGGGAAGCTGAGCGGGCCCTACGTGCAGAACTGGCAATTCGAACGTCGCAACCCCCCGCAGCAGGACTTCGCGGCGCCGATTGCCAGTTCTGCACATAGCAGCCCCACAGACACACCAGCAACCCGACCTGGGATCGCAGCTGGATCAGGCGGGATGGGGGCGACTCGTCCCGTATGCTCAGTCCTTCAGCGCGCCCTCCCCTCTCCCACCCGCCTCACGTCGTCGAGCGAGACCCCCGCTGCGCGCAGCGCCACCATCGCATGATATAGAAGGTCCATCCCCTCCTCCGCCGCGCGCCCGGCATCGCCATCCGCACACGCAGTCACCAGCTCCGCCGCCTCCTCGCCGATCTTCTTCAACCTGAGGTTGCGATCGCCGAGCAGCCGCTGCGTGTAGCTCGGCCGCGAACCTTCACTCGATGCCGCGACCGCAGCACCTGCCGCATCGCCTCCAACGGCCGCCCCCGCCCGCGCCCCAATCGTCCGATCGAGCACTCCCAGCGCATCCGCCCCCAGCGCTTCATCTCCGAAGCACGACACCGCCCCCGTATGACACGCCGGCCCCGCCGGCCTGATGCGAGCCAGCACCGCATCCCCATCACAGTCCGGCGACAGAGAAACGACCACCTGCACATTCCCACTCGTCGCGCCCTTGTGCCACAACCCCCGCGTCCGCGAGCGATAGTGCATCTCCCCGGTCGCGATCGTCCGCTCGAGCGCGTCGCGATCCGCATGCGCGACCATCAGCACCGCGCCCGTCGTCGCATCCTGCGCAACGACAGTCACGAGACCGCCGCCCTTCTCGAAGTCCAGCTGATCGAGCGCGATCATCGCAGCGCCTCCCTGATCCCGGCCGCCAGCGCGGCGTTCGTTGCCACGGCACTTCCTCCAAACGCGGTGGGGAGTCCCTCCCAATTGGAGAACACGCCCCCCGCCTCCACGATCAACGGCTGCAGCGCCGCC
The DNA here is from genome assembly GCA_013820975.1 of Gemmatimonadaceae bacterium. Taxonomy (GTDB): domain Bacteria; phylum Gemmatimonadota; class Gemmatimonadetes; order Gemmatimonadales; family Gemmatimonadaceae; genus JACDHQ01. The sequence goes on along the minus strand of JACDHQ010000183.1, from coordinate 1,775 downwards.
GAATCCCACGGCGCCAGCACGGGATCCACCATCGCCTCCGCACGTCCCGTCGCGACGAGCAGATAGCCGTAGCAGTCTCCCCAGGTGCGCGACACCCGTGCGCGTCTGGTGAGCGCACGCCACTGCTCTACGCGCTCGGGTCGATCGGGAAAGCGGTCGTCCGTCGTCAGCAGCACCGCCTGGCTCAGCTCCGAAACATCCGAGACATGGCATCGCGAGCCATTCCACCAGCAACCTGCACCAGGCGCGGCGACGATCGTCTCGTCCACGCCGGGAAAGCACACCGCGCCCGCCAGCACGCGATCCCCCGCGGCAACCGCGACCATCGACCCCCACAGCGGCACGCCGGCGACGAAGCTCTTCGTGCCGTCGATGGGGTCGAGCAGCCACCGGCACGCCGCATCCTCGCGCTCGGTGCCGAACTCCTCGCCAAGGATGCCGTCGCGCGGAAAGCGCTTGCGGATCCACTCGCGTGCGGCGGTCTCGGCCTCGCGGTCGGCGATCGTCACCGGCGAGCCATCCTCCTTCACGTCCACGCTGATGCGCGACTTGAAGTGCTTCATCGCCGCCGCACCGGCAATCCGCGCCACCTCGGCGACGGCTTCGAGCAGTGCACTCGACTGGAGTGATGCCGCCGAACTCGAGGACCCGATACCAGAGGCCTCCTGACGGCTGTCCGCCGTGCCGGCGCCCGCTGTGCCTGCAGCCGCCTCGCCCCTTGCGCCACTCACGCCACACCTCGTGTCGGGACTTTCGCTTCCCGCATCGCCGTCTTGATCATCGAGATGCTCGTGACTCCATCGTGAAGGATCCCGGCGACGAGCGCCGCATCCGCATTGGCCTCGAGCAGCACCTGCGGAATGTGCGACGCCTCCCCTGCACCGCCCGACGCGATCACAGGAACGGAGACCGAGTTCGCCACGCTGCGCGTGAGCTCGAGATCGTACCCCGTGCGCGCGCCGTCGCGATCGATGCTCGTGAGCAGGATTTCACCCGCGCCATGCGCGACGCACTTCTCCGCCCACTCGACGGCATCGATCCCCGTCGGCTTCTTGCCACCGTTGACGTACACTTCCCACCCGTCACCGCCGGGGCGGCGACGGGCGTCTATACTGGCCACCACGCACTGGCATCCAAACCGCTCCGCCGAGCGCGAGAGCACCGACGGATCGTGCACTGCCGCCGAGTTGATGCTCACCTTGTCGGCGCCGGCGCGGAGGACGCGGCCCACGTCGTCCGCCGTCCGCACACCACCACCAATCGTCAGCGGCACGAACAGCCGCTCGGCGGTGCGACGCGCGACGTCGAGCAGGGTGCCGCGCTCTTCATCCGTGGCCGAGATGTCGAGGAAGCAGATCTCGTCCGCGCCGGCCTCCTCGTAGCGCGTCGCCAGTTCCACCGGGTCGCCGACGTCGCGCAGCGCAACGAACTGCGTTCCCTTCACCACGCGCCCACCCTTCACGTCGAGGCACGCAATGACACGACGTGTCAGCATCTAGTCCTCGACCCGCAGCGCGACGCTGCCCTTGGTGCTGAACACGGCACGGCCGTCGGCCACGAGCGCATCGCGCATCGCAAGCCCCAGCGCCTTGAACGCCGCCTCCACCACGTGGTGCCGGTCGTGCCCGCGCAGCACGCGCAGGTGCACGGTCGCCCGCGCATTCTCGGCGAACGAGCGCATCCAGTGATCGTAGATCCCGCTCGGCAACGGCCCTTCGTAGAAGACACGGCCGCCGAGGTCGAGGGCGCAGTGCACGAGTGCATCGTCCATCGGG
>JACDHQ010000182.1 GCA_013820975.1 Gemmatimonadaceae bacterium | reverse complement strand
GGCGAGGGCCGCCCACGAGGCGATGCCGGTCGCAAGCCGCTCGGCGCGCGCGTCGAAGATGGCGGTGTCGGGGTGGCCGAAGAAGAGGCCCCCGATCACGCTGCCGTCGCGGGACATCACCGGCACGGCGAGGTAGCTGCGAACGGGCAGGTGGCCGCGTGGCATCCCGTGATGCGGCGCCATCGTGCCGTACCGCGCGTCGGCCGTGATGTCGTCGCTTCGCACGATCTCAGTGCCGTAGAACGTCGGCGCGAACACCGGAGTCGGGCGGGGATGGCCGAAGTCCTCGAACGCCTCCCGCGGCGCTCCGGACAGCGTGAACAGCGTGAGCGCCTCGCCGTCGGCGCCCACGGTGTTGTAGAAGAACGCTCCGAACTGCGCCCCCGTGAGCTGGGTCGCCGCATCGGTCACCGCCTGGACGATGCGCGCGACGTCCATTTCCGATGCCAGTGCACTGCCGATGGCATTGAGCGTCTCGAGTTCTGCGCGCGCCTGCTCCGCATCGGACTGGGACCGCTCCGCCTGCGACTTCGCATCCTGCATATAGGCGTTCGACTGTTCGAGCTCCTCCGCGATGGTGCGCGATTCCTCGACCTGCTGCTCGAGCTCCGCGGCCTGCTGCTGCAGCTCCGCGGCCTGCTGCTGCAGCACCTCGTGCGCCTCGAGCAGGGCACGCTGCGCGAGGCGGCGCTCCTGCTCGGCGTGGGCAATGCGCACCGCACCGCGGATCACCTGCTCCAGCCGCGGCGGCGTCACGGCATCCTTCGTGAGGAAGTCCGTTGCGCCTGCGCGGATGAGCCCCGCGGCGAGCTGCGGATCGTTGCGGCCGGTGAGCATCACCACCGGGACGAGGCAACCGCTCGCGCGAATGCGCTGCAGCACCGCGAGCCCGGTCTCGGGCCCGAGCTCGAAGTCGAGCAGGACGACGTCCACGGCGGCCCCATCTTCACGCGCGGCAATGGCGGTCACCGCCTCGTCGACGGTGGCCGCCTCCTGGAGCCCGGCATCGGCAAGTCCCGACTTCGCGAGCGCCCGTCGGACGACCTGGCGGTCGACCGCGTCGTCGTCGACGATGAGCAGGCGCATGGCGCCGTGTGTCGCCTCGCGGGGAGGCGTACTGGGTCCCGCAGGTGTCACGCGCAACCCCGGCTCACGGCAGCTCCACCAGCGCCCAGTACTTGTTGAGCGCCGCCATCACTTCGCAGAAGTTGGTGAATGTGACCGGCTTGAGAATGTAGCCGGCGACGTTGAGGCGGAACGCCTCGATGCGATCGCGCTCGTCGTTCGACGTGGTGAGGACGACCACCGGCGTGGCCTGCAGCTCCGGGTCGTCGCGCAGCGCCCGCAGGAACTCGATGCCGTTCATCTTCGGCATGTTGAGGTCGAGCAGGACGATGCGCCGGTCGCTCGGGATCTCGCCGCCGCGCAGCTTCTCCAGCGCCTCCACGCCGTCTCCGGCATGAAAGAGCGGGTTGGCGATGTTGTTCTTTTTGAACGCCCGCTGCACGTTCATCACGTCGACTTCGTCATCGTCGACAAGGAGGATGTTGAGCAACCGGTCGTCGGTGGATGTCATCAGTACGTTCCCGGCCGCGTCGGCCACGTGAAGTGGAAAGTCGATCCGTCGCCGGGCTCCGACTCGAGCCAGGCACGCCCGCCACGGCGCTCCACCAGCTTGCGCACGACCGACAGGCCGATGCCCGTCCCCTCGACCTTGTCGCGTGCCGCGAGGGTCTGGAAGATCTGCCAGATACGATCATGGTACTCGGCGGGGATGCCAGGCCCGTTGTCGCGAACGGAGATGCGGACAAAGCCGGCATCGGCCGCGGCGCCCACGACTTCGACGACAGCACCGGGCCGGCGGTTGTACTTGATTGCGTTGCCGATGAGGTTGAGCAGCACCTGCTGCAACGGCACGCGTTCGGTTTCGATCACCGGCAGGTTCCCGGCAACGGAGACGGTCGTCCCCTCGGGTGGCGACGCCAGCTCGACCGTCTCCTCGACGAGCGCATGAAGGTCGACAGGCCCGGCATCCTCGCGCTCGCGTCCTGCGCGCGAGTAGGTGAGGATGCCGTCGATGAGAGCCTCCATGCGATGCACGCGTCCCTTGAGCAGCTCCATGTGCTCCGCGCTCTCGCCGCTGAGCGCCTCGCCAAGGTCCTCGCCGATCCACTCGGTGAGGTTGGCGATGCCGCGGAGCGGCGCCTTGAGGTCATGCGAGGCGACGTACGCGAACTGGTCGAGCTCACGATTCGACCGCTCCAGCTCCCGCGCCAGCCGCAGGAGTTCCGCCGCCTTGTGCTCCAGTTCGTGGCGCGCCTTCACCTGCTCCGTGACGTCCACGGCGTGAGCCATGATCGCCGTCGTCTCACCGGTGGCGCGTTTCAGCGGTTGATAGACGAAGTTGACATAGACGTCCTCGGGCGCTCCCGAGCCGGCGCGGTCCAGGCGCACGTGCATCTCGCGGGCTGAATACGGATCACCGGTCTCATAGACGCGGTCGAGCAGCTCGAAGAAGCCCTGGCCCTCGAGCTCTGGCAGCGCCTCGCGAACGGGCTTCCCCTGGATTTCCCGCTGGCCGACGAGTTCGAGGTAGAGCGGGTTCACTACACTGAAGACGTGGTCGGCTCCCTCGAGCACCGTGATCGCCGCCGGCGCCTGCATGAAGACCTCCTCGAGCCGTTGCCGCTCGGCACGCGCCTCGGCGAGCGCGGCGTCGAGACGCTCCGTCTGTTCCATCGATGTCCGCTCGTACACCTCGAGCAGTTGCTCGAGCGCAGCGATCTGCGCCCGTGCCCGATCGATTTCACCGACGCGACCTGCCTGCTGTGTCGCCTCGCCACGGGCCATCACCTCGCTCACGCGAAGACCCGGTCGCCGGCGAATGGCAGCAGCGCGACCTTCACGTTCAGGGCGAGCGTGCGGAACAGGTCGGCCGTCTCGCGAGGGATCGGCGTTCGCGAGAAGAGAATCGTCGCGAACAGCTCGCCCGGTGGCAGGAGTCCACCGAACCCCAGGACCGAATGCACGCGGTACGGCTCGACGAACGCCAGCTGGGCCGGGATAAACGGACTGCCCTTCGCGTGCTCCACGTGAAAGACGTTGAACGTGTGCTGCTCGTTGTCCACCAGCAGCGCCGGGTCGGCACTGAGGAGCGAACCGATCTCCACGCCGAGCTGCCGGATGAGCTGGGCGATCATCGGAGACCGGGAGACGCTCTCCGGGCTCGGGAGCGGCAGCGCGAGGTGCCCCACCGAGCTTCGGCGGTCATTCCATTCAGGGAGCTCGCCGGCGGTGGCGAGCAGCGTCAGGCACTTCATCGCCGGAGCGGGCTCGGTGCCGCCGAGCAGCGTCAGCGCGAACCGGCGCTGTTCGTCGTCGAGCCGCTCGAAGGGAACCGTCACGAACATCCGCACGAGCGCACAGGCAGGACCGTCGTCGGTGGCAAGCCCGTCGTACAGGGTGCGGACTATACGCCCCCCCACAGCCTCCATGCTCGACGCCCCTGCCGAGAGGCGGCGGAATTCGGCCCCTATTCGCGTGACGTCGCTGAGCCCGAACCGGGTGAGATCGTGCATGTCGAGCGGGATTGGGAAATCGCCCGCCTCAACCGGGCGGGCGAGGGCGATCCAGGGGCCGGGCAAGCGGCGTTCCGGACCTCCGAGGGGTCGCACCCCTCGATACTGCCGCCGGTATGGAAGAATTGCGCCTCGGCCCCTGCAGAGCCTCCCGGCGCCGAGCGGCCGCGCTGGGCCACCCCTTATTGTTGGTGAATGTCATCCGGCACGCCCACCCGGGCCGCGCGGCCGGCCCCCGCCGGGGGTCCCGTCCACCTCACACACCAGCAGATCCTCGTCGTCTTCAGCGGCCTCGTCCTGGCGATGCTGCTGGCCGCGCTCGACTCGACCATCGTCGCGACAGCCCTGCCTACGATCGTCGGCGAGCTGGGGGGGCTGGAGCGGCTCGGGTGGGTGGTCACCGCGTACCTGCTCGCCCAGACGGTGGTGACCCCCCTCTACGGCAAGCTCGGCGACCAGCACGGGCGCAAAGTCGTGCTGCAGTCGGCAATCGTGATCTTTCTCGTCGGCTCGGTGCTCTGTGGCATGGCAGCCGACATGACGCAGCTCATCGCGTTCCGGGCGATCCAGGGGCTGGGTGGTGGCGGGATCATGGTGACGACGCAGGCCGTCGTCGGGGACATCGTGCCGCCGCGCGATCGCGGACGCTACCAGGGGATCTTCGGCGCCGTGTTCGGCATCGCGAGCATTGCCGGCCCGCTCCTTGGCGGGTACTTCACCACGCAGCTCTCGTGGCGATGGATCTTCTACATCAACATCCCCTTCGGCATCCTCGCACTGGTGGTGATCGCGTCGACGCTGCCGCTCCGGAGCGAGCGGGTGCGCCACTCGATCGATGTCGTCGGCATCACGCTCCTCGCAACGGCGTTGAGCGCCATCGTGCTCTTCGCCGATCTCGGAGGCATCGCCTACCCGTGGACCTCTCCGCTCATGGTGGGCCTCGCCGTGACTTCGGTGGTTGCACTGGGCGGGTTCGTCCTGGCGGAGCGGTACGCGCGCGAGCCGGTGCTGCCGCTGGGGCTCTTCCGCAACCGGACCTTCGTCCTGACGGCGGCGATCGGTGGCATCGTCGGCGTCGCCCTCTTCGGGTCAGTGACCTACCTGCCGCTCTTCCTGCAGGTGGTGAACGGCGCGACGCCCACGGGCTCCGGGCTGCAGATGCTGCCGCTGATGGGCGGGATGCTGATCACGTCGATCGCGTCGGGGCAGCTCATCAGCCGGTGGGGGCGGTATCGCGTCTTCCCGATCGTCGGTACGGCGCTGATGAGCATCGGCCTGCTGCTGCTCTCCCGCATGGATGCCGCCACCACATCGGCGGTCGCATCGTTCAACATGCTGGTGCTGGGTCTCGGGATGGGGTGCATCATGCAGGTGCTGCTCATCGCCGTGCAGAACGCCGTGGACCACAGCCAGCTCGGCGTCGCGACGTCTGGGGCGACGCTCTTCCGGCTGATCGGCGGCTCACTCGGCACCGCGGTGTTCGGTGCCATCTTCGCGAGCGGGCTCACGACGCGGGTAGGGCGAGCACTCGCGGGGACAGGGCAGGGATTGCCGGCGGACGCCAACATCAGCCCCGCGTCGATCGCGAACCTGCCCGCGGCAGTGCGGACGGTCTATGTGGAGGCATTCACGAACTCGATGAGCACGGTCTTCCTCGTCGCGATGGCGATCGCGGTGGTGGCGTTCGTGCTGAGCTGGTTCGTTCCCGAGATCCCGCTGCGCAGGTCGTTCGCGGCGCTGGCCGCTGACGTCGCGCACGATACGGAGACCGTGTTTCCGATGCCGTCGGGGGCCGCCGTCGAGGAAGCGAAGTCGGAACACCGCGGCTGACGGCGGCGGTATCAGGGCAGCTGGAGCGTGGCGCAGTCCCGCTGCACATCGCGCGGAATGGAGCGCACGGCTCCGCAC